>DASWYJ010000358.1:0-18553 GCA_036405035.1 Burkholderiaceae bacterium | reverse complement strand
GATTTGCCGGCGTCTTCCTCCAGGTGCGCGCGCACCAGCCGCACCGTCTTCTTTTCCTCGCCGAGCAGGAAGGACACCTCGCCACCCTGCACCACCGGAATCTCGAACTGGCTGATCTGGTAGCCCTTGGGCAGGTCAGGGTAGAAGTAGTTCTTGCGCGCAAAGACGCTGCGCGGCGCCACATGGGCCCCAATGGCCAGGCCGAACTGGATGGCGCGCTCGACCGCGCCCTTGTTCATCACCGGCAGCGTGCCGGGCAGCGCCAGGTCCACAGCACAGGCTTGCGTGTTCGGCTCGGCGCCGAACGCGGTGGAGGCGCGGCTGAAAATCTTGCTCTGGGTGGAGAGCTGGGCATGGGTCTCGAAGCCAATGATGACCTCATACCCGGCCACCAGCGGGCCGGTGGGGCGGCCCTGTTGCAGGGCTTCAAAGGTGTTCACAACGGTCTCGCTCATCTCAGAACCCTCCCGGCTTGCGGGTGTGCCAGTCGGTCGCCTGCTGCAGGCGGTGCGCCACGTTCAGCAGTCTGGCTTCCTGCAGGTAGTTGCCAATGAGTTGCAGGCCCACCGGCATGCCACCCGCGCCAAAACCGGCCGGCACACTCATGCCGGGCAGGCCGGCGAGCGAGGCGGGCAGGGTGAAGATGTCGGCCAGGTAGTTGGCGACCGGGTCGTTGGATTTTTCGCCCAGCTTCCATGCCACCGTGGGCGCGACCGGGCCGGCGATGACGTCGCAGCTCTTGAACGCCTGCTGGAAGTCGTCGGCGATCATGCGGCGGATCTTCTGCGCCTGCAGGTAATAGGCGTCGTAGTAGCCGTGGCTGAGCACGTAGGTGCCAATCATGATGCGGCGCTTGACCTCGTCGCCGAAGCCTTCGGCGCGGGTCTTCTTGTACATGTCGAGCAGGTCGGTGTACTGCGCTGCGCGGTGGCCGAACTTCACGCCGTCGAAGCGGCTCAGGTTGGAGCTGGCCTCGGCCGGCGCGATGATGTAGTAGACCGGGATCGACAGCTCGGTGCGGGGCAGCGCAATCGGCACCAGCTTCGCGCCGAGCTTTTCGTATTCCTTCAGCGCGCCATCGACTGCAGTGCGCACGTCAGGCGCCAGGCCCTCGGCGAAGAACTCCTTGGGAATGCCGATGCGCAGGCCGTCCAGAGAATCGTTCAGCGCGCGGCTGAAATCCTCTGCCGGCACATCCAGCGAGGTCGAATCACGGTCCGGGTCCGGACCACACATCGCGCTCAGCAGCAGTGCGCAGTCTTCGGCGCTGCGCGCCATCGGGCCGGCCTGGTCCAGGCTGGAGGCAAAGGCCACCATGCCGTAGCGCGAGGCGCGGCCGTAGGTGGGTTTGATGCCGGTGATGCCGCAAAAAGCCGCCGGCTGGCGGATGGAGCCGCCGGTGTCGGTGCCGGTCACGGCCGGCGCCAGGCGCGCGGCCACCGCCGCCGCGCTGCCACCCGACGAGCCACCGGGCACGCGGGACACGTCCCACGGGTTCTGCACCGGCTGGAAAGCCGAGTTTTCGTTGCTGGAGCCCATGGCGAACTCGTCGCAATTGAGTTTTCCAAGGCAAACCGCGCCCTGTCCAGCGATTTTGCTCACGACTGTGCTATTGAAAGGTGAGCGATAGCCCTCCAGCATGCGGGAGCCGGCGGTGGTGGGGAAATCGGTGGTGACAAAGATGTCCTTGTGCGCAATGGGCACGCCCAGCAGCGGCGCGGCCTCGCCCGCGGCCAGCCGTGCATCGGCGGCGCGGGCCTGGGCCAGCGTGGCCTCGGCATCGGTGGCCAGGAAGGCGCCCAGCCCGGCGTGGGCCCCGGCCCGCTGCAGAAAGTGCTGGGCCACTTCGGTGGCAGAAACGGTTTTGGCACGCAGCTGCGCGGCCAGCTGGGCCACGCCCAGGTCATGAAGTTCAGCGCTCATTCCGGTTACTCGATCACTTTGGGAACCAGGAACAGGCCCCGCTCGACGGCGGGCGCGCTTTGCTGGTTGGCTTCGCGCTGGTTGGGCTCGCTGGCCGCATCGTCGCGCAGGCGCAGGGCGATGTCCTGGATGGCGGCAACCGGATGGGCCAGCGGCTCGATGCCGGTGGTGTCGACCGCGCGCATCTGCTCGACGATGTCAAAGAACTGGTTGATCTGCGTCAGCAGGCGCCCGCTCTCGGCAGGCTGGAGCGCGAGCCGCGCCAGATTGGCGATGCGGTCGAGTTCGGGGGAAGTGAGAGCCATATGTCCAAAATATCCGGTAACACGCCCGTAAAGGTAGCAATCTGGCTGAAAAACGCGCGGTTCCGGCCGGGTTGCTGCTGGGTGATGCGGTATTATCCCGCCTTTGATGCGCCAGATTGCTGCTCGGCATATTTGCGCACGACAGAATCATTCACCCCCCCATGCGAGGTGGCGGCAGACCGAGGCGTCTGCCGTGCCTGAGAGGATTTGCGATGTTTGGAGCATTCAGTCGGTACTTCTCCACCGACCTGGCGATCGACCTTGGCACCGCCAACACCCTGATTTACGTACGCGGCAAGGGCATCGTGCTCGACGAGCCCTCGGTCGTGGCCATCCGCCACGAGGGCGGCCCCCAGGGCAAGAAAACCATCCAGGCCGTGGGCAAGGAAGCCAAGGCCATGCTGGGCAAGGTGCCGGGCAACATCGAGGCCATCCGCCCGATGAAGGACGGCGTGATTGCCGACTTCACCGTCACCGAGCAGATGCTCAAGCAGTTCATCAAGATGGTGCACCCGCGCAGCATGTTCCGGCCCAGCCCGCGCATCATCATCTGCGTGCCCTGCGGCTCCACCCAGGTGGAGCGCCGCGCGATCCGTGAATCGGCGCTCGGCGCCGGTGCCAGCGATGTGTACCTGATCGAGGAACCGATGGCCGCGGCCATCGGTGCCGGTCTGCCGGTGGCCGAGGCCAGCGGCTCCATGGTGGTGGACATCGGCGGCGGCACCACCGAAGTCGGTGTGATCTCGCTCGGCGGCATGGTCTACAAGGGCAGTGTGCGGGTGGGTGGCGACCGTTTCGACGAAGCCATCATCAACTACATCCGCCGCAACTACGGCATGCTGATCGGCGAGCCCACCGCCGAAGCCATCAAGAAGAAGATCGGCTCGGCCTTCCCCGGCTCGGAAGTTAAGGAAATGGAAGTCAAGGGCCGCAACCTCTCCGAGGGCGTGCCGCGCAGCTTCACCATCAGCAGCAACGAGATTCTGGAAGCGCTGACCGACCCGATCAACAACATCGTCAGCGCCGTGAAGAACGCGCTGGAGTACACGCCGCCCGAACTGGGCGCCGACATCGCCGAGCGCGGCATGATGCTCACCGGCGGCGGCGCGCTGCTGCGCGACCTGGACCGCCTGCTGGCCGAGGAAACCGGCCTGCCGGTGCTGGTGGCCGAAGACCCGCTGACCTGCGTGGTGCGCGGCTGCGGCATCGCGCTCGAGAAGATGGACCAGCTCGGCAGCATCTTCACCAGCGAGTAATCCCGTTCGCGACAAAAGGGCCGGCGCGCAATATCATGTGCCCGGCTCTTTGCATTCCGGATAGCTGACACCATGCCGCTGGGAACCCTGGACCGTTCTCCACCGCCCTTTTTCAAGCAGGGGCAGTCGGCACTGTCCAAGATGTTTTTGTTCAGCGCGCTGGCGCTGTTCCTGATGGTGGCCGACACCCGCCTGCAGATCTCCCAGCCGCTGCGCTCCACCGTCATCACGCTGCTGCAGCCGGCCGAATGGCTGGCACGCCAGCCCGTGCTGGCGGTGCAGACCGCCCGCCACTATTTCGACGACATGCTCGATCTCCGGGCTGGCGAGGACCGGCTGCGCAAGCTGCTGGCGGCGCAATCGCAGCGGGCCAACCAGGTCGAGCAGCTGATCCAGGAGAACAACCGGCTGCGCAAGCTGCTGGCACTGCGGGAGCAGGTGGGAACGCCCGGCGTGGCGGCCGAGGTGCTGTACGACGCGGCCGACCCGTTCGCCCGCAGGGTGATCGTCGACAAGGGGCTGGTGCATGGCATCGAGATGGGATCACCGGTCATCGACGAAGCCGGCGTGCTGGGCCAGGTCACCCGGGTGCACCCGCTGCTGAGCGAGGTCACGCTGGTGATCGACCGCGACCACGCCATTCCCATCCTCAACACCCGCACCGGTGCACGCAACGTGGTGTATGGCGATCCCACGGTGAACGGCGGCGCGCTGGAACTGCGCTTCATGACCGACAGCGCCGACGTGCAGCAGGGCGACCTGCTGACCACCAGCGGGGTCGACGGCATCTATCCCGCCGGGCTGCCGGTGGCCACCGTGAGCAGCATCGAGCGGCGCGGTGAAAGCACCTTTGCCCGCATCTTCTGCACCCCGCGGGCGCTGGTCAGCGCCACCCGCCATGTGCTGATCCTGCGGACCACCCACGCACCGCCGCGCCCCGCCGAAGAACCGGCCCCGAACGGCCGCAAGGCAGCCCGCAAATGATCATGCCTCCGGGCCAGCGGCTGCTGCTGCCGGCCAACCCCGTTTTCATCTGGTGCAGCCTGGCCATGGCGCTGCTGCTGAACCTGCTGCCGCTCGGCCGGCTGGCCTGGATGCCGGACTTTCTCGCCGTGGTGCTGCTGTTCTGGAGCATCCACCAGCCCCAGCGGGTGGGCATGGGTGCGGCGTTCGCATTTGGCCTGGTGATGGACGTGCACCAGACCGCGCTGCTGGGTCAGCACGCCTGGAGCTACACCCTGCTGGCCTTCTTCGCGGCGCTGGTGCACCGGCGCATCCAGTGGTTCAAGGTGGGGCCGCAGGCGCTGCAGCTCGCGCCGCTGTTCTTCGGCGCTTTCCTGCTGGAACTGCTGGTCCGTCTGGTCAGCGGCGATGGCTGGCCGGGCTGGCTGTTCTTACTCAAGCCGCTGCTGTGCACGGCGCTGTGGCCGCTGGTCAGCCTGCTGCTGCTGGCGCCGCAGCGGCGCGCGCCCAACCCCGACGCCACCCGGCCGCTATGACCACCATCCGCAACCTCAAGTTCGAGCTGGCGCGATTTCACCGGCGCGTGCTGGTGGTGGGAATCGTGGTGGTGCTCGCCTTCCTGCTGATCGCCGCACGGCTGGTGTACCTGCAGGTGGTGCGCCACGACGACCTGAACCAGCAGGCCGAGAGCAACCGCACCGCCATCCTGCCCATCGTGCCCAACCGCGGGCTCATTCTCGACCGCAACGGCATCGTGCTGGCCAACAACTACTCGGCCTACACGCTGGAGATCACGCCGTCCAAGGCGGGCAACCTCGACGCCACCATCGACGCCATCGCCGAGGTGGTGAACGTCGATGCGCGCGACCGCCGCCGCTTCAGGAAGCTGCTGGAGGAATCGAAGAGCTTCGAATCGCTGCCCATCCGCACCCGGCTGACCGACATGGAAGTGGCCCGGTTTGCCGCCCAGCGCTACCGTTTTCCCGGCGTGGACATCAAGGCGCGGCTGTTCCGCAGCTACCCGTACGGCGAACTGGCCAGCCACGTGATCGGCTACATCGGCCGCATCAACCAGACCGAAAAGGAGCGCATCGAGGAGGAGGACGAGGCAGGCAACTACCGCGGCACCGACTACATCGGCAAGCTCGGGGTGGAACAGAGTTTCGAGCAGCAGCTGCATGGCATCACCGGGGTGGACCAGGTCGAAACCTCCGCCGGCGGCCGGGCGGTGCGCAAGCTCGCCAGCAGCCCGCCGATGTCGGGCCAGTCGGTCAAGCTGTCGATCGACATCAAGCTGCAGAAGCTGGTGGAGGATCTGTTTGGCGAGCGGCGCGGGGCGCTGGTCGCCATCGAACCCGAAACAGGCGAGGTGCTGGCGTTCGTGAGCAAGCCCACCTTCGACCCCAACCTGTTTGTCGACGGCATCGATGTGGAGAGCTGGCAGGCACTCAATGAATCGCTCGACAAGCCGCTGCTGAACCGGGCCCTGCGCGGCACCTATCCGCCGGGCTCGACCTACAAGCCGTTCATGGCACTGGCGGCACTGGAGACCGGCAAGCGCGGGCCGGGCACCATCATCCAGGACAACGCCTCCTGGACTTTCGGCGGCCACACCTTCCGCAGCCACGGCGACATCGCGCTCGGCGCGGTCGACATGTACCGCAGCATCGTCAAGTCGAGCAATGTGTACTACTACTCGCTGGCCAACGAGCTGGGGGTGGATGCCATGCACGACTTCATGGCGCCACTGGGTTTTGGCCAGATCACCGGGATCGACATCAACGGCGAAGTGCGTGGCGTGTTGCCCAGCCAGGACTGGAAGCGCCGGACCTACAAGCGGGCCGAGCAGAAGCGCTGGTACCCCGGCGAGACCATCTCGCTGGGCATTGGCCAGGGCTACAACACCTTCACCATACTGCAGCTGGCGCAGGCCACGGCCATCCTGGCCAATGGCGGCGTCAAGCACAAACCCCGGCTCATCATTGCCACGCAGCACCCGATCACCCGCGCGGAAGTGATGACGCCACCGGCGCCGGCCGAGAACCTGGGCTTCAAACCGCAGAACGTCGACGTGGTGCGGCGCGCCATGGTCGGCGTCACCCAGGAGGGCACTTCGGCCCGCGTCTTTGCCGGTGCGGCCTACCTCAGCGGTGGCAAGACCGGTACCGCGCAGGCGGTGACCATCGGCCAGAAGGACAAGTACAACGCCCGCAAGCTCGAGGAACACCAGCGCGACCATGCGCTCTACACCGCCTTTGCACCCGCCGAACGGCCGAAAATCGCCCTGGCGGTGATTGTGGAAAACGCCGGCTTCGGCGCCGAACATGCGGCTCCCATCGCCCGCCGGGTGTTCGACTACTGGCTGCTGGGGCAATACCCCAGCGAAGACGACATCGCCGCCGTGCGCAAGGGCATGGCCCCGGCGCCGCTGGGCGCGCCACGGCTGGCTGCCGACATGGAATGGCCTCCCGGCACCAGCAACACCGCCCATGTTGCCAGCACCGCCGCCGCCCACGCAGCCAGTGCCGCCCGCATGGTGGAAGGCGTGCATGCGGCCACGGCGCCCCCGGCAACGGCCGCTTCGGCACCGGTGTCCGCCAGCCGCAGCGGGCCGGCCGCAGCGGCTTCGCCGGCATCGCGCTGAGCAGCGGCCACGAGCCGTTCCAGCGCAGGAAGGCGTCGTAGCCGGTCTTGAGCACCAGCGCGGTCACGACGCAGATGAATACGCCCCGCACAAAACCCGAGCCGTGGCGCAGCGCCACCCGGGTACCAATCAGGCTGCCCGCCACGTTGGCCACCGCCATCACCAGCGCCACATGCCACCAGACATGGCCGGTGGCGGCAAACAGCAGCAGCGCAGCGAAGTTGGTGGTGGTATTGAGCAGCTTGGCCGAGGCCGATGCGTGCAGGAAGTCGTAGCCCAGCGCACGCACGAACAGGAAGATGAAGAAGCTGCCGGTACCCGGGCCGAAAAACCCGTCGTAGAAACCAATGCCCAGCCCGCAGGCCGCGGCGACCAGCGCCTCCTGGCGGCCGCTGAACCGGGGTGCGTGGGTGCGCCCCAGGTCCTTGCGGGCCAGCGTGTAGGCCAGTACGGCCAGCAGGACGAAGGGCAGCAGGGCCCGCAGGAAATCGGGCGCAACCCGTGTGACAACCCAGGCACCGGCAAATGCCCCCACCAGGCCGGCGGCGGCGGCCGGGCCCAGCGCATGCCAGCGCATCTCGACCCGCCGGCTGTATTGCACCGTGGCAATCGCCGTGCCCCAGATCGATGCCGCCTTGTTGCTCCCCAGCAGGGTGGCCGGCGCGGCTGCGGGAAAGGTGGCGAACAGCGCCGGCGTCAGGATCAGGCCACCGCCACCGACGATGGCGTCCACAAAACCGGCAAACAGCGATGCAACGCCAACCACCCAGATGTCCATGCTGCAATTGTCCCACGGGGGTTGCTATATTTATGGAAGCAAGCTATTCAGCATGGGCGCTGGCCACAAGCACTTTTTTATGCATAAAGCACAAAAAAAAGGCGCCGGGGTCGCCAGCGCCTTGTACGAACATCACACGGGGGATGTTTTGGATATTGTGGTTGCTCTTGAGTGTCTCCTCGGCTCCTCGCTGTTACAGGTCTTGCTCCTCCTGCAATGCATGCGCAACTGTAGCGGCCTGCACTGCCGTAGTGCATACGGGGTTTCCCGGCGTCGCGGCATTGGCGCAACACTGTGAAAACCCGGCTTGCGGCAGCCGCGCATCGTCGCTAGGAAGGCCCCGCAGCAGACCCCGGCGTACGGGCCCCGATTGTGGCTTGGCACGGCTTATGCACAGCCGAAGCACCTGCACCAAAAAGGGTTTTCCATGGGCGCCACCGCGCGACAGCTTTTCGCCACGCTGCTCCTGATGTTCGCGCTGCATGCGCCGGCGGGTGCCCAGGCCCCTGCCGGCGCACCCGCCCCGGCGGCGACTGCGGCCGGGGCCGTGACCGCAGCGCCAGCGGCGCCCCCCACGCACCCCATGCTGGTGCGGCAGGACACCCTGAACGCAGCCGACACCGGCTGGATGATCACCGCCACGGCGCTGGTTCTGCTGATGACGCTGCCCGGCATCGCGCTGTTCTACGGCGGCATGGTGCGGCGCAAGAACGTGCTCAACACCATGGCCAGCGTGGTCGCCATCGCCGCCGTGGTCAGCCTGCTGTGGTTCGGCGCCGGCTACTCGCTGGCCTTCACACCGGGCAGCGAATGGCTGGGTGGCTGGCAGCGCCTGGGATTCAGCGGGCTGGAATACAACAAGGCCACCGGCATGGTGGCCGTCAGCCATGTGGCGCCCAACATCCCGGAATCGGTCTACGCGATGTACCAGCTCAGCTTCGCCATCATCACCGCCGCGCTGGTGGTGGGGGCGTTCGTCGAGCGCATGCGGTTCTCGGCCATGCTGTGCTTCATCAGCCTGTGGTCGCTGTGTGTGTATGTACCCATTGCGCATTGGGTCTGGGAGCCGGGCGGCTGGCTGGCGCAGCGCGGTGTGCTCGATTTTGCCGGCGGCTCGGTGGTGCACATCAATGCCGGCGTGTCGGGCCTCGTGTGTGCCTATGCGCTGGGGCCGCGCAAGGGCTATGGCCGCGAACCCTTCGAGCCGTTCAACCTCGGGCTCACCATGGCCGGCGCCGGCCTGCTGTGGGTGGGCTGGTTCGGCTTCAATGCCGGCTCGGCCGTGGCCGCCGACGGGCGTGCCGGGCTGGCGATGGCGGTGACCCACATCGCTGCATCGGCGGGTGCGGTGGCCTGGATGCTGGGGGAATGGGTGGTGCGGCGCCGGCCATCACTGCTGGGCCTGTGCTCCGGCCTGGTGGCCGGGCTGGTTGCCATCACGCCGGCAGCGGGTTTCGTGACACCCGCCTCGGCCGTGCTGATTGGCACCGCGGCCGGGCTGGTGTGCTACTGGGGTGCGACCGGACTCAAGCGGGTGCTGCGCGCCGACGATTCGCTGGACGTGTTTGGTGTGCACGCCGTCGGTGGCATCGTGGGTTCGCTGCTCACCGGGGTGTTTGCCAGCAAGTCCATTGGCGGTGTTTCCGGTGACCTCGTCACCCAGGCCATCGGCGTGGGTGCGGTGCTGCTTTACAGCGTGGTGGTCACCGGCGTGCTGCTGGGCATCACCGCCATGCTGTTCGGTCTGCGGGTCGACGCCTCCGAGGAGCAGACCGGGCTGGATCTGGCGCTGCACCGCGAGCGCCTGGGCAGCTAAAGGAAGCCGTGATGCTGGCCAGCGAACGTATTGCCATCGCCGCCCACCTGCATGTGGTGCTGCGGCGCAGGACGGGCCGGGTCACGGATGTCGAATGGATGGCGGTGAACGCCGAATACGCGGCCGAGATCGTGCGCTTTGCGCGGGCCCGGGCCGAAGAAGACGGTGTGCATGAACTGGCGGACTGGGCCGACAAACTCGAAGCCGCCATGGCCACGCCGGTGACGACCCGGCGGCCGCTGGTGCACAGTGCGCCGACTGCGGGATTGGCCCCCGCGCCCGCTGCAGCGCGCCCACAGCCACCGCCCGGGGACAACGGCGCCGCTCCGCCCGGGGACGGCACGGCGTCCCGCTACGTGGGCGGATTGCGCTAACGAACAGGGGGAGCAGGGCAGCGAAGGGCCGCGTTCGCGGCAGCCCCACACAGGGCTGCCGGAGCGGTCTGCCGATCCGGTTACTTGGATGCGGCGGAAGCAGCCGGCTCGGCGGCGGCCGGTGCGGATGCGGCAGCCGGTGCAGACGCAGCGGCCTTGGGCGCAGCGTGGTCCAGTTCAATACCGTGCTTCTCGCCGCCCATGTCGATGTCGCCACCCTTGGACAGCACGAACATCGCCAGTGCCGCGAACAAGATGAAGCCAACCACAATTTTCCACATACCATTTCTCCATTAAATACATCGGGACTCAAAAAATCGCCCTTGCGGAGTTTGCACACCGCAAGGGCGATTTCGTGAAGCACGCTGATTATCCCAAATGGTGCCGCCAGCGGATACCCGTTAACGGCACGGCGGGAGGGGCCATTGGCCCCCACCCGCCGGACAGGGGCTGCGATCAGTCGCCAGCGTAGATGTCCACGTCCTTGGTTTCGCGCACAAACAGCAGGCCAACCACGAAGGTCATGCCGGCGATGATGATGGGATACCAGAGGCCGTTGTACATGTTGCCGGTCTGCGCCACGATGGCGAAGGCGGTGGTGGGCAGCAGGCCGCCGAACCAGCCGTTACCGATGTGGTAGGGCAGGGACATGGAGGTGTAGCGGATGCGGGTCGGGAACATTTCCACCAGCATCGCGGCGATCGGGCCGTACACCATGGTCACCAGCAGCATCAGGTAGCTGAGGATCACGATGATCATGACCTTGTCAACCTTGGCGGGATCGGCCTTGGTGGGGTAGCCAGCGGTCTTCAGTGCACCGGCCACGGCAGCCTTGAACGCAGCGTCCTTGGCCTTGGCTTCATCCGGTGGCAGACCCTTGGACGAGTAGCTTTCGATCTTGATTTCGCCAATGGAGATCGATGCGACCGTGCCGGCGGGAACCGTCAAATCGTTTTCATAGCTCACCGAGCTGCCAGCCAGCACCTGCTTGGCGATGTCGCACGAGCTGGTGAACTTGACGGTACCGGTCGGGTTGAACTGGAACGAGCACTCGGCCGGGTTGGCATGCACGACGACCTTGTTGGCCTTTTGAGCAGCGTGCAGGTCGGGGTTGGCGGCCTTGGTCAGCGCTTCGAACACCGGGAAGTACGTCAGCACGGCCAGCAGGCAGCCCGCCATGATGATGGGCTTGCGGCCGATCTTGTCGGACCAGGCGCCGAAGACGATGAAGAACGGCGTGCCGATGATCAGCGCGGCGGCGATCAGCAGGTTGGCGGTGGGGCCATCGACCTTGAGCTGTTGCGTCAGGAAGAACAGCGCATAGAACTGGCCGGTGTACCAGACCACAGCCTGGCCGGCGGTCAGGCCGATCAGCGCCAGGATCACGATCTTCAGGTTTTTCCACTGGCCGAAAGATTCCGACAGCGGTGCCTTGGAGGTCTTGCCTTCGGCCTTCATCTTGGCGAATGCCGGCGACTCGTTCATCGACAGACGGATGTACACCGAGATGCCCAGCAGCAGGATGGACAGCAGGAACGGAACGCGCCAGCCCCAGTCAGCGAACACAGCTTCGCCGAGAATGGTACGGGTACCGAGAATCACGATCAGCGACAGGAACAGGCCCAGCGTGGCAGTCGTCTGGATCCACGAGGTGTAGGCACCACGTTTGCCCATCGGAGCATGTTCGGCCACGTAGGTGGCAGCGCCACCGTACTCACCGCCCAGCGCCAGACCCTGCAGCATGCGCAGCGCGATCAGGATGATCGGAGCGGCAGCGCCGATGGTGGCGTAGTTGGGCAGCAGGCCCACGATGAAGGTCGACGCACCCATGATCAGGATGGTGACCAGGAAGGTGTACTTCCGGCCGATCATGTCGCCCAGGCGGCCGAACACCAGCGCGCCGAAGGGGCGCACGATGAAGCCTGCAGCAAAGGCCAGCAGCGCGAAAATGAATGCCGAACCGGCATCCAGCCCCGAGAAAAATTGCTTGGCAATGATGGCTGCGAGCGAGCCATACAGATAAAAGTCGTACCACTCGAACACGGTGCCCAGCGAGGACGCAAAGATCACCTTGCGTTCTTCGGCAGACATGGGACGGGGCGTGTGCGCTGTCGCCATAGGGGGTCTCCTCAACATTAGAAAAACTCACTCCGGCGGAGTGAAGGAGGCCGACTATGGGGGTGGGGTCTGACCGAACACTGACGCGAATCTTTACACGCCCTTACAAACCCCGCACTAACCCTAATGTTTGTTTTCGCGATGCGGTTTTTAGCATTTTCCCCCGGGAAAACCTGTAGACCAAGGGCCTACAGACATTCCCGGATGGCCTTTGCGATCCCGATTTCAGGTGTTGTCTTCGGCGATCCAGGCTGCCGCTTTTTCCGCCAGCATCAGCACCGGTGAATTGGTATTGCCGCTGGTGATGGTCGGCATCACGCCGGCGTCAACCACCCGCAGCGCAGCGACGCCGCGCACCCGGAGGCGCGAATCGACCACCGCCATCGGATCGTCGGCCCGGCCCATTTTGGTGGTGCCGACCGGATGGAAGATGGTGGTGGCAATGTCCCCGGCCAGCCGGGCGAGTTCCTCATCGCTCTGGAACTGCACGCCAGGCTTCCATTCCTCGGGCTGGTAGGCGGCCAACGCCGGCTGGGCCACGATCTTGCGTGTG
The DNA here is from genome assembly GCA_036405035.1 of Burkholderiaceae bacterium. GTDB lineage: Bacteria > Pseudomonadota > Gammaproteobacteria > Burkholderiales > Burkholderiaceae_C > PCRC01. The sequence continues at coordinate 5,823 of DASWYJ010000358.1, read as the reverse complement.
ACCCGCAGGCTGTCGGCGGCCACCCGGCGGTCTTCCGGTGTGCTGAGGTAGTTGGGGGCAATCGCCGGTGCGTCTTCCATGTGCGGGCTTTTCAGCTGCACCGTGCCCCGGCTGGTGGGATTGAGGTTGCAGACACTGGCGGTGAACGCGGGAAACCGGTGCAGCGGCTCGCCAAAGGCGTCGAGGCTGAGCGGCTGCACGTGGTACTCGATGTTGGGGTAGGGCTGCGACGGGTCGCTGCGGGTGAAGGCGCCGAGCTGCGACGGCGCCATGCTGAGCGGGCCGCTGCGCTTGAACGCGTATTCCAGCCCGATCTTCGCCTTGCCCAGCCAGCTGCCGGCCAGCGCATTGAGGGTGGAGGCGCCCTGCACCTTGAAGACCGCGCGGATCTGCAGGTGATCCTGCAGGTTCTCACCCACGCCCGGCAGGTCGAGCTGCACGGGTACGCCGCGCTGCTGCAGCAGCGCGCCGGGGCCGATGCCTGAGCGCTGCAGGATGTGCGGCGAACCGATGGCGCCGGCGCACAGGATCACCTCGCGGGTGGCGGTGGCAATGGCCGTCTCGGTGCCGCCCCGGACCTCGACGCCGGTGCAGCGCAGGCTGCCGTCCTCGCGGGTTTCCAGCACCAGCTTGTGCACCTGGGCCGATGTCCACATCTCGAAATTCGGCCGGCCGTAGCAGGCCGGCCGCAGGAAGGCCTTGGCCGTGTTCCAGCGCCAGCCGTCCTTCTGGTTGACCTCGAAATAGCCCACGCCTTCGTTGTTGCCGGTGTTGAAGTCGTCGGTGGCCGGAATGCCGGCCTGGTTGGCGGCCTTGGCGAAGGCATCGAGGATGTCCCAACGCACGCGCTGCTTCTCCACCCGCCATTCGCCGCCGCGCTTGCGCACTGCCAGCTTGTGCTGCTTGTGCTGGCTTCCATGGCCATGGAAGCGCTTGAAGTTGGCGTTGACGGCGCTGTTGTCGCCGTCGAGCTTGTAGTGGTCTTCGTGCGCGCGGAAAGCCGGCAGCACGTTGTCCCAGGTCCAGGTGTCATCGCCGGTAAGCTGGGCCCAGTGGTCGTAGTCGCGCGCCTGGCCCCGCATGTAGATCATGCCGTTGATGCTGGAACAGCCGCCCAGCGTCTTGCCGCGCGGGTAGCGCAGGCTGCGGCCGTTCAACCCGGGCTCGGGCTCGGTGCTGAAGAGCCAGTCGGTCCGCGGATTGCCTATGCAGTACAGGTAGCCTGCGGGAATGTGGATCCAGTGGTAGTCGTCGCGGCGCCCCGCCTCGATCAACAGCACCCGCCGCGCGCCGTTGGCGCTGAGCCGGTTGGCCAGCAGGCTGCCGGCGGTACCGCCACCGACGATCACATAGTCGAAAGTTGTTTCATCCATGGCCGGCGATTGTGACTACTTTGCGGTTGGCATCACGAACTCTGCGCCCTTTCCAATGCTTTCGGGCCAGCGCTGCATGATCGACTTCTGCTCCGTGTAGAAGCGCACGCCTTCCTCGCCGTAGGCGTGCATGTCACCGAACAGGCTCTTCTTCCAGCCGCCGAAACCATGCCAGGCCATCGGCACGGGAATGGGCACATTGATGCCCACCATGCCCACCTGGATTCGGCGGGCAAACTCGCGCGCCACGTTGCCGTCGCGGGTGAAGCAGGAAACGCCGTTGCCGAACTCGTGGTCATTGACCAGTTGCACCGCAGTGGCGAAATCAGGCACCCGCACGCAGCTCAGCACCGGACCGAAGATTTCCTCCCGGTAGATGCGCATGGCGGGTGTGACATGGTCGAACAGCGTGCCGCCCAGCCAGAAGCCGCCGGCGCAGCCCTCGCCAGCCGTGGCGCCATCAAAACCCCGGCCATCGACCAGCAGCTGCGCGCCTTCTTTCACGCCCTGTTCGATGTAGCCGGTGATGCGCTGCTGTGCGGTGGCCGTGACGATGGGGCCCATTTCGGCCGCCGGGTTAGTGCCATTCAGGACCTTCAGCGCCTGGGTGCGGGCGATCAGTGCGGGCATGATCTTCTCGGCCGCCTCGCCCACCAGCACCGCCACGCTGATGGCCATGCAGCGCTCACCAGCCGAGCCATAGGCCGCGCCGATCAGCGCATCGACCGACTGCTCGATGTCGGCATCGGGCATCACCACCATGTGGTTCTTCGCGCCACCCAGCGCCTGCACCCGCTTGCCGTGGCGGGCGCCGGTCTCATAGATATGGTTCGCAATGGGCGTGGAGCCCACGAAGCTGATGGCCTTCACGTCCGGATGCACCAGCAGGGCATCGACCGCCTCCTTGTCACCCTGCGCCACGTTGAACACGCCATCCGGCAGGCCGGCCTGCTGCAGCAGCTCGGCGATGAACAGGCTGGGGCTCGGATCGATGGGGCTGGGCTTGAGCACGAAGGTGTTGCCCGCGGCAATGGCCAGCGGGAACATCCACATGGGCACCATCACCGGGAAGTTGAACGGCGTGATGCCGGCCACCACGCCCAGCGGCTGGCGCAGCGTCCAGTTGTCCATGCCTGTCGAGACCTGATCCGTGAAGTCACCCTTGAGCAGTTGCGGAATGCCACAGGCAAATTCCACGATGTCGATGCCGCGCGCCACCTCGCCCTGTGCATCGGTGAACACCTTGCCGTGCTCGGCGGTGATCATGCGGGCCAGATCATCCCGGTGCTGGTTCAGCAGCTCCAGGAACCGGAACATCACCCGCGCCCGGCGGATCGGCGGCACCTCGGCCCAGGCCGGAAACGCCGCCTGCGCGGCGGCCACGGCTGCATCGACATCGGCCACCGTGGCCAGCGCCACGCGGCCGGTCACGGCACCGGTGGCGGGATTGAACACATCCTGGAAACGGCTGGACAGCCCGGCATGGGCCTGCCCGTTGATGGCGTGGGAGATATTTGCTGCGCTCATGATGGCTTGCACAATGAAAACGGCAGTATGGCCAAGCACTGCATGGATTGCCAATGATTTTGCCAAAACCGGCGCATAAGTTTGGCAAATAAAACCCACCGCCATGACAACCCACACCGATCCCCAAACCCTGCGGGCCTACGTGGCCGTTGCCCGCGAGGGCAGTGTCTCGCGCGCCGCGCAGCAGCTGCATCGGAGCCAGCCGGCGGTCAGCCTGCAGCTCAAGGCGCTGGCCAAAAGCCACGCAACGAACTCGATGGCGGCTTTTACCTCGGATTTCCACCTGATGAGGCATCCAGCATGCCGCTGGCCAGCGCAAAATGGGCACCTTCTGCTATCAAATTCGGTGCAAAAGTACTGGCCCGCTTCACCTACCGGGTGGTGGCGCCGGCCGGCAGGGGCCCACAGGTACGCGACCGCGACTGGCGCGCGCTGGCCGCTCTGCCCTGGCTGGCCACGCCACCCGCTTCAGCCCACCACCGGCTGCGGGCCTCGGTCTTCGGCCCACTGGGGCTGGAGCCCCGGCGCGTGGCGCTGGTGGACCAGGAAGCATCGATGCTCGACCTGGTGAAATCCGGCGTGGGCCTGAGCCTGGTGCGCGACTCCATCGCCATCCGCAAGAGCCAGGCCCACGGCCTGGTGATTGCCGATCGCGTGCACCTCGACTGTGCGCTGCGTTTTGTGTGCCTGCAGTCGCGCGTCAACGAGCCGGTGGTGGTGGCGGCACGCGAGGCGCTGGAAACAGTCTGGCGGTAGCGCAGCGCGGGCGGGTGGCCGGGCCATGCGCGCGCTGCCGGCACAACCTGCGCGCCATGCACACCCAGGAGATGGTGGGTCGCAACACCCGACCCACCCGATCGCCAGCACCGGCCTCGGGGCGATCTCCATGCCCGCAGGGTTTGCCTTCACCTGCCGGCGCCTCGCGCAGGACCGCTACGGCTTCCACTGCCCCGTCGCGCGCTGAAGAATGTGCACCAGGCAGCGCTCGAATGCGCGCGTATGCTGCACCGCGTCCCAGGCGGGCAGGGCCTGCTGGCGGGCGCGCAGCCCCTGCTTCAGCGCCAGCAGCGCCGCGCGGTGCCGGGCTTTTTCAACGGCGATGCGCACGTAGTCGGCATCGGTCTGCGCCACCCAGTCACCCAGGCCGGCCCGGCCCATGAAGCTGGCGCTCATACGGGAAGTGAAGTAGTCGCCCTGCCGGCACACGACCGGCACGCCCATCCACATCGCCTGCAGCGTGGTGGTGCCGCCGTTGTAAGGCACGGGGTCGAGCGCAATGTCGAGTTGCTCGTACTGGGCCATCATGTCGGTCAGGCCCACCGGGCCTTGCAATTCCACCCGGTCCAGATCGAAGCCCAGCACACGCAGCCTGTCGCGGTACACCGCCTGCGCGGTGGCCATCGCAAAGCTCGGTGTTTTCAGCAGCAGCCGGGATTCGGGCAGCGCCCGGTGGATCTGCAGCCACAGCGACAGCGTTTTCTGGTTGACCTTGGTCAGGTTGTTGAACGAGCCGAAGGTGAGCGGGCGGCTGGCGTGGGCGGCGCTGTACTGCGGGTAGGGGTAATTGGCCTCGGGCGCATAGCAAAAAACATTGCCGTCCAGGGTGGCGATGCGTTCGCTATACAGGGCCTGGTGCTCTGGCGGGGTGACGGTGGCATCGCCCAGCAGCCAGTCGATGTGCGGCACGCCGGAAGAGCCGGGGTAGCCGAGGTAGGTCACCTGGATGGGCGCAGCCCGCTGGCCGAACAGCCGCATGCGGTTTTTGTCGGTGTGGCCCGAGAGGTCGAGCAGCAGGTCGATGCCGGCTGCTTCGATGCGCCCGGCCAGTTGCCTGTCGGTCAGGTAGGTGGCCTCCACCCAGTGGTCGACCCGGCTGCGGGCCTTGACGGTTTCTTCGTCGTAGGCAGCACCGTTGTAGTACAGGGTCACCTCGAACCGGCTGCGGTCCAACTCGCGCAGCACCGGCTGCATGAAGATGTTCACCGGGTGCTGGTGGTGAAAATCCGCGCTCACCAGGCCGAGGCGGATTTTCCGGGACACACCGGCCTGCGCCAGATGCGCCATATCGAACGACGCTACCGGCCGGGCACCTTCGCCCAGGTGGCTGAAGCTGTTGCGGTGCAGCGCCACGATGTCCTGCGCGCCGAGAAAATCGCAGTACAGCGCGCTCATGGCCAGCGCACTCTCGTGGTGAGCCTTGGCTTTGTCGGCGGGCTGGGCTTGCAGCCAGGCCTCGCGCACACGGAAAGCGGTTTCGGCATCGCCCAGCTTGCTGGCGATGCGGGCACGCAGCTCGGTCGCCTGGGGCACATCGCCCAGCGCCTCGGCGGCGCGGAGCGTGTGCTCGGCTTCGGCCAGCAGCCAGCATTCGGCCTGCATGGACGCCAGCGCCAGATGGGCCTCGATCGATGCGGGCCGTTGCTGGCGGTTTTTCTCCAGCACCGCCACCGCCTCGTGGTGCAGGTTGAAGCGGTAGGCCAGCTCGGCCAGGCTGGTCAGTGTTTTTTCGTCGGTGGACTGGCTGATCCCGGTGAGCAGGCGGTGGGCGGGTTCGGGCTGCTTGTCGCGCAGCAGAATCTCGGCCAAATCGAGCCGGATGGTGTTGGTGACTTCCTCGCGCTCGGCGGCGTTGGTGATGTGGGCGCACAGCTCGCGCGCCTGGCGCAGCAGCGCAAAGGCCGAGGGCAATTCGCCCAGTTCCAGCCGGTAGCGGCCCAGGCGCTGGCAGAAGGTGCGCAGCTTGTGCGGCTCGTTGGTGGCCTGCAGCTGCGCCACCACGCCGGCCACCAGCGTATCGGACTCCTCGCGCCGGCCCGCTATTTCCAGCGTGCGCACCAGGCCCAGCGGCGCCTCGAACCGGGCCGGCTCCAGCGCCATGGCCTGCCGGTAACTTTCAATTGACGGGCCGATCTGCCCTTCCATG
>DASWYJ010000357.1:0-2708 GCA_036405035.1 Burkholderiaceae bacterium | reverse complement strand
CGTGCACTGCGTTTCTATCGAGCACAAGCTCGGCATTCACGCGAGCCCGACATGCGTGATGGCGTTTGGCCCGAACGAGGGAGCCGTGGGATATCTCCTCGGGGAGGCGAATCGCGGCCTCGAGTACATGTTCATCATGATGAACGCCGCCCGCTACGCGGTGGGTGTGCAGGGTATTGCCATTGCCGAGCGCGCCTACCAGAAGGCGGCCACCTTCGCCCGCGAACGCGTGCAGAGCCGCCCGGTCGACGGCTCGCTGCCGGGCGCCGGCCCGATCATTCACCACCCGGATGTGCGCCGCATGCTGATGACCATGCGCGCCAGCACCGAGGCCTGCCGCGCCATGGCCATCGTGGGCGCGTCCGCCTATGACGCCGCCCATGCCCATCCCGATGCAGAGGTGCGCAAGCAGAACCAGGCCTTCTATGAATTCCTGGTACCGCTGATCAAGGGTTTCAGCACCGAGATGAGCCTGGAAGTCACCAGCCTGGGCGTGCAGGTGCATGGGGGTATGGGCTTCATCGAGGAAACCGGTGCCGCGCAGTACTACCGCGACGCCAAGATCCTGACCATCTACGAAGGCACGACCGCGATCCAGGCCAATGACTTGGTCGGCCGCAAGACCGCACGCGACGGCGGCACCACCGCCAAGGCCATTGCGGCCCAGATCGCCAAGACCGAAGCCGAGCTGGCCGAGCGCAGCAGCGTGGCTGCCCGCGCCATGCGCAAGCGCCTGCAGGCCGCGCGCGAGGCGTTCGTCGAGGTGGTGGATTTCGTGGCGGGCAATACCAAGGCCAGCCCGAATGCGGTGTTTGCCGGCAGCGTGCCCTACCTGCTGCTGACCGGTAACCTGGTGGCGGGCTGGCAGATGGCACGCGCGCTGCTGGTGGCGGAAACCGAACTCGCCGCCGGCAACGATGCCGCTTTCATGCAGGCCAAGATCACGACCGCGCATTTCTATGCCGACCACATCCTGAGCCGTGTGCCCGGCATCCGCGACAGCATCATCGACGGTGCGCAGAGCGTGACGGACATGGCGCTGGAAGCCTTCTGACTCCCGATTGCGGCAGCAGTTTGCTACTAAATAGATAGCTGTTGTCGCATATTTGACGCTGGCCGGAGCCTTGTTTGGCTCAGAATAAAGACTTTTTTCTCCCTGGAAGCCTTTCCCATGTCCAAACTGCCCCCTGCGCTGCGCAAGCTGTCCCTGCCGGTGATCGGCTCGCCGCTGTTCATCATCAGCAACCCCAAGCTGGTGATTGCCCAGTGCCAGGCCGGCATCATCGGCTGCATGCCGGCGCTCAATGCGCGCCCGGCCTCGCAGCTCGAGGACTGGCTGGCCGAGATCACCGAAACGCTGGCCGCCTACAACAAGGCCAACCCCGACAAGCCGGCCGCGCCGTTCGCCATCAACCAGATCGTGCACAAGTCCAACGACCGGCTCGAGCACGACATGGAGATGTGCGTGAAGTACAAGGTGCCGGTGTACATCACGTCGCTGGGTGCGCGGGAAGACATCAACGCCGCCGCGCACAGCACCGGTGCGGTGGTGCTGCACGACATCATCAACAACAAGTTTGCCCGCAAGGCGATAGAAAAGGGCGCCGACGGCTTGATCGCCGTGGCGGCCGGTGCCGGTGGCCACGCCGGCGTGAAGAGCCCGTTTGCGCTGATCCAGGAAATCCGCCAGTGGTTTGACGGCCCCATTGCGTTGAGCGGTGCCATTGCCACCGGCGGCGCGGTGTTGGCGGCCCAGGCCATGGGCGCTGATTTCGCCTACATCGGCTCGGCCTTCATCGCCACCACCGAAGCCCGCGCCGCCGACGACTACAAGCAGGCCATCGTGGATGGCAACAGCGATGACATCGTCTACAGCAACCTGTTCACCGGCGTGCACGGCAACTACCTGGCGCCCAGCATCCGCGCCGCCGGCATGGACCCGGACAACCTGCCGGTGAGTGACCCGAGCGCGATGAACTTCGGCGGTGGTGAAGGCAGCAAGCCCAAGGCCTGGAAGGAAATCTGGGGTTGCGGCCAGGGCATTGGCGCGGTGAAGGAAGTGGTGGGCGCGGCCGATCTGGTGGCGCGCCTGCGCCGTGAATACGAGGCGGCCAAGGCAGCTTTGTTGGCACCTGCGACGGCCTGATCCTCCTCTAACGCCCCGCAAAAAAGCGCGCTGCAAGGCGCGCTTTTTTCATGGCCGTTGCACGGCTTCAGTGGGGTGTGGAAGCCGCCGCGTAGCTCAGCGTTTCGGCCCGGCCCCAGAACACCTTGTACATGAAGATGGTGTAGGCAATGATGGCTGGCAGGCTGATGGCCACGCCAATCAGGATCACCACCAGCGACGCCGGCGCGCTGGCTGCCTGCCAGACGGTGAGCTTGTTGATGACGATGAAGGGGTAGATGCTGTAGGCCAGCCCCAGGAAGGCCAGCAGGAAGATCAGCACCGTGCTGGCAAACACCACCCAGCCATAGCCGGCGGCCACCACCTTGGGTTTCATCAGCACATGCAGCGCGGCATAGAAGGCGGCGGCACAGGCCAGCGGAATTGGCAGCAGGCCAATGATCTGCGGCAGTGCAAACCATTTGTCGAACACGGTCTGGCTCACCAGCGGCGTGGCCATGGAAATGCCGACCAGCGCGAGGCCCATGGGCCAGATCACGGCACGGGCCCATTTCACCGCCTTCAGCTGCAGTTCGTCCCAGGT
>DASWYJ010000356.1:0-4610 GCA_036405035.1 Burkholderiaceae bacterium | reverse complement strand
GCCATGGGCACGATGATCCAGCGCTTCAAGCTGAACGAAGCGCAGTACCGGGGCGAACGCTTCAAGGATTTCCACAAGGACGTGAAGGGCAACAACGAGCTGCTCAGCCTGACCCGGCCCGACGTGATCAGCGACATCCATGAGGGCTACCTCGCCGCCGGCGCCGACCTGATCGAGACCAACACCTTCGGCGCCACCACCATCGCCCAGGCCGACTACGACATGGCGGAGCTGGCGCGGGAGATGAACCTGGAATCCGCCAGGCTGGCCCGTGCCGCCTGTGACAAGTTCAGCACTCCCGACCGGCCCCGCTTCGTGGCCGGCGCCCTGGGCCCCACACCCAAGACCGCCAGCATCAGCCCCGACGTGAACGACCCCGGCGCGCGCAATGTGAACTTCGAGGAACTGCGCGCCGCCTACTACGAACAGACCGAGGCGCTAGTGGAAGGCGGCAGCGACGTGCTGCTGGTGGAAACGATTTTCGACACCCTCAATGCCAAGGCGGCGCTGTTTGCCATCGAGGAATTCTTTGCCAACAGCGGCGAGCGCCTGCCGCTCATCATCAGCGGCACCGTGACCGACGCCTCCGGCCGCATCCTGAGTGGCCAGACCGTGACCGCCTTCTGGCACAGCGTGCGCCATGCACGCCCGCTGGCCATTGGCCTGAACTGCGCGCTTGGCGCTGCGCTGATGCGGCCCTACATCCAGGAACTGGCCAAGGTCGCGCCCGACACCTTCATCAGCTGCTATCCCAACGCCGGCCTGCCCAACCCGATGAGCGACACCGGCTTTGACGAAACGCCCGACGTCACCGCCCGCCTGCTGCACGAGTTCGCCGCCGAGGGGCTGGTGAACATCGTCGGGGGCTGCTGCGGCACCACGCCGGACCACATCGGCGCCATCGGGCAGGCGGTGCTGCCGCTGGCCACGCGCCCGCTGCAGAAGCCGTTTTTCTACAGGGAAGCGGCGTAGCCCGGCAGGCCGGGCCAGCGCCTTATTGCAGCACCAGCTCCACCCGCCGGTTCTTGCTCCGGCCGGTTTCTTCGGCATTGCTCTGCACCGGCGCCAGGCTGGCCACGCCGTTGGCGGTCAGGCGGTCGCGGGCCACACCGTAGTCCTTGCCCAGCGCGGCAGCCACCGCTTCGGCGCGGCGGCGGCTCAGCGCGAGGTTGGCATCAAATCCGCCCACGTTGTCCGTATGGCCGACCACATGCAGCTTGAGGCCGGGCTTCTGCTTCATCAGCGCGCCGATCTGCTCGAGCGAGGGCTTGCTGGCCGGCTGGATGTCGCTCTTGTTGGTGTCGAACAGGATGCCGTAGATGGCCACCTTGCCGGTGGCGTCCAGGCTCCTGCCCATGTCGCTGGATGACAGCACTTCCATCTTCTGTTCGCGCGCCTTGGGCTCGACCTTGACCAGGAAAACACTGGCGCGGGCCTTGAACGCCTTCTCGTCGCAGTACACGGACACGTCGCCCGGCTTCCACGCCATCACGGCCATGCTGGCACCGGTGGCCTTGTTGGTCAGCACCGCGTAGCGGAGGTCGCCGATGAAGGCGCCGCCCGAACAGGCGGCGGGCGAGTTGTCGCCCACGGCGTTCGCGTAGTTGGCCGGGAACAGCAATTTGCCCAGGTCGTAGTTGTGCAGGTTGATGTTGGAGGCGCCACAGGCCTCGAGGTTGGCGCATTCGTACACCGTCTCGAAGCCCTGCGGCTTGTATTCCTGCTGGTAGTTGCGCAGCACTTCCAGCGGCGATTTGCCCGCGGGCACGATGTATTGCAATGCGGTGCGCTGGCCGGCGCCGGCCAGCGTCTTGGGCGCGAAAGGCTGGCCTTCCTTGTCCACCGGCTTGCTGGTGGGAAAGCTGACCTCGTCATAGGCGGCGTCACTGCGGTACAGCAGCACCGAGCCGCTGTAGCGGGTGATGCCGGGAGGATCGCTCAGGCCTTTCAGGTCCTGGGTGGGTACGCCGGTTGCGGCACTGGCTGCACCGCATGCCACGAGCAGCGCTGCGCCGGCCAGCCGGCGCAGCTGCACGGACCGGTGCGCCGGAATGAGGGTGGTGGGAGGCATGGCGTTCCTTGGTTTTTGCGATGGTGGGCGCGCGCTGCGGGCCACGGCCCGCCCGCTTCAGGACGGCTGCTGCTGGTCGATTTCCTGCTGCATGGCCTGGATCAAGGTGGCGTAGCGGTTGAGCTTGTCGCTGGTGTCGCGCAGCCGCTGGGCCAGCCGCGCCGCCACGGCCAGCATGAGCTTGGCCCCGACCTGCGGGGCGTCCTGGATCAGCTCGGTGAGCGCGGCCCGGGTCAGGAAGGCACAGGCCAGCGCTGTGCTGGCGGTGCAGGAGGCCGAGCGCGCCGCGCCGTCGAGCAGCCCCATCTCGCCGATCAGGCTGCCCGGCCCCAGCACAGTGACCGTGACCGGCTCGGTGCGGCTGACCACTACCGTCTCGACCAGCACCTCCCCGTCCAGCACCAGCAGCATGAAATCGGTGGCGTTCTGCTCGCCCTGGTGGATGAAGGTGTTGCCAGCCGGTATGCGCATGGGCAGCATGTAGCTCACCACCGTGTGGGCTTCGTCCGGCGTGAGCTGCATCAGCGCGCCGGGTGCCCGCAGCAGCTCGCAGGCCAGCGCCGCGCTGGCCGAGCCCGCCATGGCCAGGCCCCGTGGCGGCTGCACGCCGGAGGGCCGGAGGGCATCCGGGCGGGCGGCGAACAGCTTGGTCAACATGGTGGCAATGGATGGGATGGATTAAAATGCATTCTGACCCAAGGAGCGTTGCAGCGGAACAAACAGGCGTTCCGTCAGGCTTGGGTTGACGCTTTTTTGCCAACGACGCTCACCTGTCCCTGTGTACAAGGTGAGCGATGACCGATTCCCCCCTGGTTTCCCCCGTTCCGGCTGCTGCGGCCGTGCCCTCCATGTTGCTGTCCGGCCTGGAGCCGGTTGCCATCGGCGCGGGCACGCTCTTCGTCAACATCGGTGAGCGCACCAACGTCACCGGCTCCAAGGCCTTCGCCCGGATGATCCTGAATGGTGATTTCGAGCAGGCGCTCGCGGTGGCCCGCCAGCAGGTGGAAAACGGCGCCCAGGTGATCGACATCAATATGGACGAGGCCATGCTGGACAGCAAGGCCGCCATGGTGCGCTTTCTGAACCTGATCGCCAGCGAGCCCGACATTGCCCGCGTGCCCATCATGATCGACAGCTCCAAGTGGGATGTGATCGAGGCCGGCCTGCGCTGCGTGCAGGGCAAGGGCATCGTCAACTCCATCTCGATGAAGGAGGGCATCGACAAGTTCAAGCACGAAGCCACGCTGGTGCGGCGCTACGGCGCAGCGGCGGTGGTCATGGCCTTCGACGAAAAGGGCCAGGCCGACACCTATGCCCGCAAGATCGAGATCTGCGAACGCGCCTACCGCGTGCTGGTCGATGAAGTGGGCTTTCCGCCCGAGGACATCATCTTCGACCCCAACATCTTTGCGATTGCCACCGGCATCGAGGAGCACAACAACTACGCGGTTGATTTCATCGAGGCCACGCGCTGGATCAAGGCCAATCTGCCGGGCGCCAAGGTCAGCGGCGGTGTGTCCAACGTGAGCTTCTCGTTCCGTGGCAACGACCCGGTGCGCGAAGCCATCCACACGGTGTTCCTCTATCACGCGATCCAGGCCGGCATGGACATGGGCATCGTCAACGCCGGCATGGTGGGCGTCTACGACGACCTGGAGCCCGCGCTGCGCGAGCGCGTGGAAGACGTGGTGCTGAACCGCCGGCCTGACGCGGGCGAGCGGCTGGTGGAAATTGCCGACAGTGCTAAGAGCGGTGCCAAGGACGAAAGCAAAAGGAACGAGTGGCGCGTGGGCACCACCGTGGGCCAGCGGCTCAGCCATGCGCTGGTGCACGGCATCACCGACCACATCGTGCCGGACACCGAAGAGGCCTACCAGGAAATCCTGACCAAGGGCGGTCGGCCGCTGCACGTGATCGAAGGCCCGCTGATGGACGGCATGAACGTGGTGGGCGATCTGTTCGGCCAGGGCAAGATGTTTTTGCCGCAGGTGGTGAAAAGCGCCCGCGTGATGAAGCAGGCGGTGGCGCACCTGCTGCCCTATATCGAGGCCGAAAAACTGCTGCTGGAAGCGGCCGGTGGCGACGTCAAGCCCAAGGGCAAGATCATCATCGCCACGGTGAAGGGCGACGTGCACGACATTGGCAAGAACATCGTCACCGTGGTGCTCCAGTGCAACAACTTCGAGGTGGTGAACATGGGCGTGATGGTGCCCTGCCACGAGATCCTGGCGCGCGCCAAGGTCGAGGGCGCCGACATCGTCGGGCTCTCGGGCCTCATCACGCCGAGCCTGGAAGAGATGCAGTACGTCGCCGGCGAAATGCAGAAGGACGACCACTTCCGCATCAAGAAGATTCCGCTGCTGATTGGCGGCGCCACCACCAGCCGGGTGCACACCGCGGTGAAGATCGCGCCGCACTACGAAGGCCCTGTTGTGTACGTGCCCGATGCCTCGCGCTCGGTGAGCGTGGCGCAGAGCCTGCTGAGCGAGCAGGCCACGCAGTACATCGCCGACATCAATGCCGACTACGACAAGGTCCG
>DASWYJ010000355.1:0-3749 GCA_036405035.1 Burkholderiaceae bacterium | reverse complement strand
GATAAACCGTTGACGGCAAAACACTCATATTGGTAGCGCTATCCAAGCAATCCGTAAAAAAGGCATCCGGTCCCGGATGCCGCCCAAACTGTGGCAAGTTCTTCAACTTCATCCAAAATGGCGGGCATCGCCTTGCTCCATTGCTTGGACAGCGCTATCCTAACCAGATCAACCTCAACCCCCATGAGGGTTAACCCTTGAACAAACCCGAGACAAGACGCCGCTCCAGCGGGCGCATCACGCTGAACGACGTGGCCAAGGCCGCCGAGGTGAGCCCCATCACCGCGTCCCGTGCCCTGCGCGGCGAGCGGGGCGTGGCGCACGAGCTGGTGCAGCGTGTGAAAGACGCCGCCGCACAGCTGGGCTACGTGCCCGACCCCGCCGCCCGCGCACTGGCCTCGCAGCGCAGCGTGCAGGTGCCGGTGCTGGTGCCGCTGCTGTCCAACGCGTTGTTTGTGGACGTGCTGGAGGCCGTGCACCGCACGCTGTTTCCGCACGGCTACCAGGCGCTGATCGGCGTGACGCACTACGACCCACAGGAAGAAGAACAGTTGCTGCGCACCTACCTGGCGCACCGCCCCGCGGGCCTGCTGGTCACCGGCTTCGACCGCACCGAGGCCGCGCGCCAGATGATTTCCGCCAGCGGCGTGCCCTGTGTGCACCTGATGGAGATGACATCGGCCCCCGGGGTGTACTGCGTGGGCTTCTCGCAGCAGGATGCGGGCTACAGCATGACGGCCCACCTGCTGGCACGGGGCCACCGGCACATCGCCTTTGTGGCCGCCCAGCTCGACCCGCGCACCATGCAGCGCGCCGAAGGCTACCGCCGCTGCCTGCGCGAAGCGGGGCTGTATGACCCCAAGCTGGAGCTGCTGAGCCCCCAGCCTTCCTCCATGCGCCTGGGCGGCGAACTGCTGGACGAACTGCTGCGCACCCGCCCCGGCGTGGATGCCGTGTTCTTCTGCAATGACGACCTGGCCCAGGGCGGCCTGCTGGCCGCGCAGCGCCTGGGCCTGCCGGTGCCCGGCCAGGTAGCGATTGCGGGCTTCAACGACCTGGCGGGCAGCGACCAGATGCTGCCGCCGCTCACCACCGTGCGCACACCCCGCTCGGCCATTGGCGAAGCCAGCGCAGGGATGCTGCTGGCCCTGATGCGCGGTGAGGTGCCGGAGCGCAATTCGGTGGATCTGGGGTTTGAGCTGACCGTGCGGGGGAGTACGTAACCCTCCCTGAGCCGCTGCGCGCCATCCCCCAGGGGACGCCACCGGTGGCATGGCCAAGCCCGTTTCACGGGCGCACTGGCGATGGGGCTGCGCCGGTTTCGACGGCTGCGCTCAGGCCGCCGTCAGCGTCTCTTGCGGCGGCACTGCTTTCATTTCTTTGCGCAGCGCCACCGCATCGCGCACCTGCGCGGGGGCTGAGGCGTCGATGCGGAACACGCGCACCGTCTCGGTCATGGTCTGCGCCTGGCCGCTGAGCTGCATCGCCGATGCCGCGTTTTCCTCCACCAGGGCGGCGTTCTGCTGCGTAATGGCGTCCAGCTGCGCCACGGCAGCGTTGATCTGCGAGATGCCGCTGAGCTGCGCGTCAGACGCACTGTGAATCTCGCCGATCAGCGTGTTCACGCGCCGCACCAGCTCCAGCGATTCGGCCATTGTCTTCTGGGCTGCGTCGGTCTTCCGGTGCCCTTCGCTCACCTTGGCGGCCGAGTCGTCGATGAGCTGGCGGATCTCCTTGGCGGCCGAGAGGGTGCGGTGCGAGAGGCTGCGCACCTCGGATGCCACCACCGCGAACCCGCGGCCCTGCTCGCCTGCACGCGCGGCTTCCACGGCAGCGTTGAGCGCGAGGATGTTGGTCTGGAACGCGATGGAGTCGATAAGCTGCGTGATTTCGCTGATGCGGCTGGAGGCCGTCTGGATCTGCTGCATGGTGTCGGCCACGCCGTCCACGGCTTCGCTGCTGCGCTCGGACACTTGCGTGGCCTGGGTTGCCAGCGTGGAAGCCTGGCGGGCCGATTCGGCTGTCTGCTTGACGGTCCCGGTGATTTCCTCCATCGACGCCGCTGTCTGCTCCAGGTTGCCGGCCTGGGCTTCCGTGCGTTCCGACAGGTCCTGGTTGCCCTGGGCAATCTCGCGGGTGGAGACTTGCATGTGCTCGCTCTGGACCCGGGCGTCGCGCACGATGGACAGCAGGTTCACGTTGAGCTGCGCCAGCGCTTTTTGCAACTGGCCGGCCGTATCGGTGCGGGACGCAGAGATTTTTTGCGTCAGGTCGCCCGCCGCCATGCGATTGGCCCAGCGCAGCATCTCGGACAAGGGCGCCACGTTGGACCGGTGCATGTAGGCTGCCGTGCACAGGGCCAGCACCACCGCGCCCAGCCAGGCCAGTGCGGCAGCGAAGGTCATGGTGTGGCCGCCCGCCAGCGCCGCGCCCCACGACACCGCCACCGGCAGCAGGGTGCACAGCACTGAACGGCCGGCCGGCCCTGGCTGCACGGCCCGGCCCAGGCGGGCTAGCGGGGTATTTCGCACCACGCGCCCTTCGCGCAGGGTGTGAACCAGCTTGCCGGCCTGCGTCTCGGCCCGCATCTGTTGGTAAAGCCGCTCGGCGCCCTGGATCTGCTCGCGCGAGGCCTCGGTGCGCACCGACATGTAGCCCGTGGGCTGGTCGCCCTGCATGAGCGGCGTCACGTTGGCCATCACCCAGTAGAAGCTTCCGTCCTTGCGCCGGTTCTTGACCGGGGCGGACCAGGGCGTGCCGCTGGCAATGGTCTGCCACATGTCCCTGAAGGCCTCTTCGGGCATATCGGGGTGTCGGATCAGGTTGTGGGGCTGGCCTAGCAACTCTTGCTGCTGGTAGCCGCTCACCTCGATGAACGCCGGGTTGCAGTAAAGGATGCGGCCCTTGAGGTCGGTGGTGGAGACCAAGGTCTGCCCGGAGGGGAAGGGGTACTCCTGGGAGCTGGCGGGCAGATTGACGCGCATGGCGATCTCCTCCTTGAAGGAACACGGCGGCAACGGCAGACCAAACGCAGCGACCGGCAGCCGCTGGCGGCGCTATGCCCCGCGTGCAGACCATGCTAATCCAGTCCGTGGGAGAAACCAACGGCTAAAGGACAAGGTGGCACCAGATATCCCCAAGCCGGTGCAATGCACCAATTCCAGGCTTGCGGGTCGGCGGCGCCGCACCTTGCCGGGTAGGGCTGCCATGCAGCGTTCAGTTTTCATAGCATCTCGGCCTTGCCCAGCATTGCTTTTCGGTCCACCCTCCCTTTGGCAGACCGAAGCACCGAACTGGCACAGCCATTGCTTTAAATGGGTGCAGCCAATGCAGGCTGCGTTGAGCCCGGTGCAACGAAGGATTGGGCACACAGACGTCGGCGTCTTCACGGAACGCGCAAGCGCGGCCCGTGCAGGCGCCTTTTTTATTGGGTTTGTTGGCAGGTGTTCGGGTTCTGGCCGAAGCGGCAGGATGCCGCCCTCGGCCTTTGCCAACCCGCTGTCCTGCGCACGATTGCATTGCCATGCTCCAATTCCGCGAGTTCCTCAAATCCGGCCACGCACCCACGCTGTGGTCTTCGTTCCTTTATTTCGGCTTTTCCTGCGCCATCTGGGTGATCAACGGTGCCATGGCACCGTTCATCCGCGATGCCTTCCAGCTCACGCCGACGCAGATGGGCATGATGCTGTCCATTCCCATCTTTGCGGGCGCCCTCATGCGGTTTCCGCTGGGCATCCTGGCGCAGTACA
>DASWYJ010000354.1:0-5473 GCA_036405035.1 Burkholderiaceae bacterium | reverse complement strand
GTGTGGTTTGCCTGGATCACCATCATCGCGCTGGTGTTCTACGTGGCCTTCACCGTCAGCGTGACCGAGTGGCGCACGCAGTTCCGCAAGCAGATGAACGAGCTGGACTCGAAGGCGCACAGCCGGGCCATTGACTCGCTGCTCAACTATGAAACCGTCAAGTACTTCAACAACGAGGACTTCGAGGCCAGGCGTTACGACGAGAACCTCCAGCGTTACCGGCGCGCGGCCGTCAAGAGCCAGACCACGCTGAGCCTGCTCAACACCGGCCAGCAGCTGATCATTGCCGCCGGCCTGGTGGCCATGCTCTGGCGCGCGACCCAGGGCGTCGTCGATGGCCGCATGACGCTGGGCGACCTGGTGATGGTCAACGCCTTCATGATCCAGCTCTACATTCCGCTGGGTTTCCTCGGTGTGCTGTACCGCGAGATCAAGCAGAGCCTGACCGACCTCGACAAGATGTTCACGCTGCTGGAAAAAGAGCGCGAGATCGATGACGCGCCCGGTGCGGTGCCGCTGGTGCCCGGGCCGGCGCCCGAGGTGCGTTTCGAGAACGTGTCCTTTGCCTACGATGCCGCGCGGCCCATCCTGCACGACGTGAGCTTCACCATCCCCGCCGGCAAGACGGTGGCGGTGGTCGGCCCTTCGGGTGCCGGCAAATCGACGTTGTCGCGCCTGCTCTACCGCTTCTACGACGTGGGCTTTCCCGGTGCCCCGGCCGGTGCCGGGGGCCGCATCACCATCGCCGGGCAGGATATTCGGCAGGTCACCCAGAGCAGCGTGCGCCAGGCCATCGGCATCGTGCCGCAGGACACGGTGCTGTTCAACGACACGGTGGAATACAACATCGCCTACGGCCGCCCCGGTGCCGACCGGGCGGCGGTGGAAGGGGCGGCGCGCGCCGCGCACATCCACGGCTTCATCAGCGCCACGCCCGCGGGCTACGGCACCATGGTGGGCGAGCGCGGGCTCAAGCTCTCGGGTGGTGAAAAGCAGCGGGTGGCGATTGCCCGCACGCTGCTGAAGAACCCGCCCATCCTGATCTTCGACGAAGCCACCTCGGCGCTGGATTCGGCCAACGAGCGCGCTATCCAGGCCGAACTGCAGAGCGTGGCCAAGAACCACACCACGCTGGTCATTGCGCACCGCCTCTCCACCGTGGTCGATGCGCACGAAATCCTGGTGATGGAGGGCGGCCGCATCACCGAGCGCGGCTCCCACGCGAGCCTGCTGGCAGCCGGTGGGCGCTATGCCGCCATGTGGGCGCTGCAGCAGAACGGGGCCGACCTGGCGGGCCGGCTGTAGCGCGGCATCAATCCCGCGCGTTTTTTGCATCACCGCGCGGCCGCCGCCGCGTAGCATGGGGCCACCAACTTCCAGGAGAGAAACCCATGCCCACGCTGTACATCGGCAACAAGAATTACTCCTCGTGGTCCATGCGGCCCTGGGTGCTGCTGCGCCAGGCCGGCATTCCTTTCGACGAGGTGGTGGTGCGCTTCGATTCCTTCGATCCCGGCTCGCAGTTCAAGCGGCAGGTGGGCGCGGTCAGCCCTACCGGCAAGGTGCCGGCGCTGGTCGATGGCGCGGTGGTGGTCTGGGATTCGCTGGCGATTGCCGAATACCTGGCCGAGCGCCACCCGGAGCGCCAGCTCTGGCCTGCCAACGCCGCCGCCCGGGCCGAGGCGCGCAGCGTGTGCGCCGAAATGCATGCCGGCTTTGGCGCGCTGCGCACCCACTGCACGATGAACATCGAGGCCCGGCTGCCCGAGGCCGGTGCCCGCATCTGGCGCGAACAGCCCGCGGTGCAGGCCGACGTGGCGCGGCTGGTGGCCATGTGGCAGGGCCTGCTGGCGCGCCACGGTGGGCCGCTGCTGTTCGGGGGCTTCAGCGTAGCCGACGCGTTCTACGCCCCGGTGTGCACCCGCATCGTGACCTACGGCCTGCCGGTGCCGGCTGCGGTGCAGGCGTATGTCGACCGGGTGCTGGCCTTGCCCGGCGTGGCCGCGTGGATGGCCGATGCGCTGGCCGAGCATGACTTCATTGCCTTCGACGAACCCTACCGCAGCGCGCCCGCCTGAGCCACCGGCCGGTTCGCGTCGCCTACACTGCGGCCATGCAGATATACAGGGTTGGTGGCGCGGTGCGCGATGCCCTGCTCGGCTTGCCGGTGCGGGATGTCGATTGGGTGGTGGTGGGCGCCACACCCGAGGCCATGCACGCCGCCGGCTACCTGCCGGTGGGCAAGGATTTCCCGGTTTTCCTGCACCCGCAGACCCGCGAGGAATACGCGCTCGCCCGCACCGAACGCAAGAGCGGCCGCGGCTACCGCGGCTTCGTGGTGCATGCCGCGCCCGACGTGACGCTGGAGCAGGACCTTGCCCGGCGCGACCTCACTATCAATGCGATAGCGCAACCACAAGAATCCACGCTGGCCAGCGGCCTGATTGACCCGTATTCCGGGCAAAAAGACCTGCAGGCCCGGGTTCTGCGGCACGTGACCGACGCCTTCCGCGAAGACCCGGTGCGCATCCTGCGCGTGGCGCGTTTTGCGGCGCGCTTCATCGACTTCACCGTGGCGCCGGAAACGCTGGAGCTGATGCGCGCCATGGTGGCCGACGGCGAGGCCGATGCGCTGGTGCCCGAGCGGGTGTGGCAGGAGCTGGCCCGGGGCCTGATGGAGCAGCAGCCCTCGCGCATGTTCGCCGTGCTGCGCGACTGTGGTGCGCTGCAGCGGCTGCTGCCGGAGGTGGAGCGGCTCTGGGGCGTGCCGCAGCGCGCCGAATACCACCCCGAGGTCGATACCGGCGTGCACCTGATGATGGTGCTCGACATGGCCGCGCGGCTGGATGCGCCATTGGCGGTGCGCTACGCCTGCCTCTGCCACGACCTCGGCAAGGGCACCACGCCCGCCGACGTGCTGCCGCGCCACATCGGCCACGAGGAACGCAGCTACCGGCTGCTGCAGGGTGTGAGCGAGCGCCTGCGCGTGCCCACCGACTGCCGCGAACTGGCCGCGGTGGTGGCGCGCGAGCACGGTAACATCCACCGCAGCGGGGAGTTCGGCGCGGCCGCGCTGGTGCGCCTGCTGGAGCGCTGCGACGCGCTGCGCAAACCGGCCCGCTTTGATGCGGTGCTGCTGGCCTGCGAATGCGATGCCCGCGGCCGGCTGGGGCTGGAAGAGGCGCCCTACCCGCAGCGGGCGCGGCTGCTGCAGGTGCTGGCATGGGCCCAGGAGGTGGATACACAGGCCGTGGCCGGTGCCGCCGCAGCCGCCGGTGCCAGCGGCCCGCGCATTGGCGAGGCGGTGCATGCCGCGCGGGTGGCGGCGGTGGCAGCGGGGCTGCGCTAGAAAAGCCGCGAAATCCCGGCGGCCGCCAGGCTCAGCAGAACGGTGGTGGTGAGCGGCAGGAACCAGTCGCGGCCAAACAGCCGGAAGCGGAAATCCCCCGGCAGCCTGCCAAAGCCCAGCTTGCCGAGCAGCGGCGACAGGCCGTTGATCAGCAGCAGGGCGAGGAAGGTGACGATCAGCCAGCGCAGCATGCCCGCAGTGTAGGCGTGCCGGCGGGTGGCGGCCAGCGGGAAGGTCAGCGCTGCAGGCCCCAGCGCCGCACGGTGAGGCGCTCCAGCGTCTGGAAGCCCAGGCTTTCGACCAGCAGGCCGATGAGGATGACCAGCGCCAGGCCGGCAAACACCCGGTCGGTCAGCAGCTCGTTGCGGTTCTGCGCGATGTACCAGCCCAGCCCGCCGCGGCCGGAGGAGGCGCCAAACACCAGCTCGGCCGCGATCAGCGTGCGCCAGGCAAAGGCCCAGCCAATCTTCAGCCCCGACAGGATGGACGGCAGCGCCGCCGGCACCAGGATCTGCAGCACATAGCGCAGACCGCGCAGGCCGTAGTTGCGCCCGGCCATGCGCAGCGTGTCCGGCACGCCCTGAAAACCGGAGAACGTGGCCAGCGCCAGCGGCCACAACACCGAATGCACCAGCACGAACACCAGGCTGCCCTGGCCCAGGCCGAACCACAGCAGCGCCAGCGGCAGCAGCGCGATGGCCGGCAGCGGATTGAACATCGCCGTCAGCGTGGCCAGCAGGTCGCGCCCGAGCCGGGTCGACACCGCCAGCGTGGTCAGCACAAAGGCCACCAGCACGCCCGCCAGGTAGCCCTGCACCAGCACGGCGAGGGAAATGCGGGCCTTCTCCAGCAGCTCGCCACCGGCCAGGCCTTCCACCAGCGCCCGCAGCGTTTGCGTGAAGGTGGGCAGCAGCAGGTCGTTGCCCTGCAGTGTGGCCACCAGTTCCCACAGCGCGGCCAGCGCCGCCAGCAGCAGCCCCTTGCGCAGCCAGCCCTGCTGGCCCAGGCGGGTCGGCCAGGGCAGCGGGCGCTCCGGCTCGGCCGGCCCCAGCGCGGCCAGCGGCAGTTCGTATTCGGCGCGCAGCGGGGGGGTGAGGGTGCTCATGCCACCCGCCTCTCGCCGGGCGGCGTGGCCGAGGCCGGGGTTCCGTCCTCGAACAGCAGCCGGTGGATGCGTTGTGTCACGGCCTGGAATTCGGCACTGCCGGTGCTGTGCAGCCCAAAGGCGTGGGCATTGACCTCGGCGCGCATGCGGCCGGGGTGCGGCGACAGCAGCGCCACCCGGTGGCCCAGCACCAGCGCCTCTTCGATGGAATGGGTGACGAACAGCAGGGTGAAGCGCACCTCGTCCCACAGCTCCAGCAGTTCTTCCTGCATCTTGCGGCGGGTCAGGGCGTCGAGTGCGGCGAAGGGCTCGTCCATCAGCAGCACGCGCGGCTGCATGGCCAGCGCGCGGGCAATCGCCACCCGCTGCTTCATGCCACCCGACAGCGTGTGTGGGTAGCTGTCGGCAAAGGCGGACAGCCCCACCTTCGCCAGGTAGTGGCGGGCGCGTTCGGTGGCTTCGCGGGGCGGCAGCCGGCCCGAGGCCCGCAGCGGGAACACCACGTTCTGCAGCACGGTTTTCCACGGCGGCAGCTGGTCGAACTCCTGGAACACTACCACCCGGTCCGGCCCGGGCTCGGTGATGGGTGCGCCATCGAGCCGGATGCTGCCTTCCACCGGCGCAATGAAGCCGGCCACCGCCTTCAGCAGCGTGGATTTGCCACAGCCCGAGGGGCCGAGCAGCACGAAGCGCTCGCTGTCATATACATCGAAGCCGACCCGGTGCGTGGCCCGCACCACCCGCTGCGGCGTGCGGTATTCCAGGCTCACCCCCTCCACCTGCAGCGCGGGCTGGGGTGGCGCGGAAGGCGGCACCACGTCGGGCCGCAGGGGGATGGGCAGCACCATGGTCAGTTGGCCTTGGCGTTGTGCGGGTCGTCAAAGAAATAGTCTTTGGCGCTGGCTGGCGGGTTCATGATGGCGCCCACCCGGTGCATGAACTTCGCCAGCGGCAGCGTGTTCTGCGGCGTGATCTGGAACTGCACGTCCTTGCTCTGGATGATGGACAGCAGCAGCTTG
>DASWYJ010000353.1:0-1687 GCA_036405035.1 Burkholderiaceae bacterium | reverse complement strand
ACACGCCGCTGCCCAGAATCAGGAACAGCGACAGTACGAGCAGGCCGGTTATGGCGAGATCACTCATGGTAGGTCGTGCAGCAGGGGTTATTCATTGCGCAAAGCTTCGCCAGAGGAGGCATCCACACGCTTGCCCATCATCTCCAGCACCAGCTCGTCAACGAAGGCAATGGCCAGAATCACCGTGCCCACGGCCATGGCGATCTGCGGTATCCACAGGGGTGTGGCGTCGCTGCTGGTAGAGATGTCGTGAAACTCGTGCGACTGCCAGGCCAGCTTGCAGCTGTACACCGCAAACAGCACGGCCAGCAGGGTGGCAATCGCCAGCGCCCAGATCTCAAAGGCTTTCTTGACGCCGCCCTTCAAAAAGTTGAGCAGCAGCGTGACGCGGATGTGCTCGCCGCGCTTCAAGGTGTGGGCGAGTGCCAGGAAGCCCGATGCGGCCATCAGATAGCCCGCATAGGCGTCCGTGCCCGGCACGTGAAAGTGGAACTGCCGGCTGGCGATGGACAGCAGCACCATCCCCAGCAGGCCGACCATGAAAAGCGCCGCCAGGGCGGCGGCGCTGTCGTACAGAAAGTCCAGCAGACGACGCATGTGCGTGGGCGCCTGGGCTTACTTGCGGTAGGCGTCGATGAGCGCCTTGCCTTCGGGGCCGGCCTTGTCCAGCCATTCCTTGAGCATGGTGTCACCCACCTTGGCCATGTCGGCCTTCAGCGCGGCCGGTGGGGTCACCACGTCCATGCCATTGGCTTTGAGCTTGGCGACGGTGTCGGTGTTGACCTTGGCACTGTTGGCCCAGCCGCGCGCTTCGGCGTCGGCACCGGCCTTCAGCAGCGCTTCCTGGCTGGGCTTGTCCAGCGCGTCAAACGCCTTCTTGTTCACCAGCACGGCGTTCTTGGGCAGCCAGGCCTGGGTGTCGTAGTAGAACTTGAGGTGTTCGTACAGCTTGCTGTCCACACCGGTGGCGCCCGACGTCATCGTCGATTCGACCACGCCCGTGGCCAGCGCCTGCGAGAACTCTGCAGCCTGCACCGTCACGGGCTGGGCACCGACCAGCTCGGCAATGCGGGCGGTGGCGGGGCTGTAGGCGCGCCACTTGATCCCCTTGAGGTCAGCGGCAGAGGCCAGCGGCTTCTTGGTGTAGATGCCTTGTGGAGGCCAGGCCACGGCGTACAGCAGCATCATTCCCTGCTCAGCCAGCTTCTTTTCCAGGAAGGGTTTTTGGGCAGCGTAGAGCTTTTTGGAGGCGTCGTAGCTGTCGGCCAGGAAGGGCAGGCCATCCACGCCAAACAGCTGCCATTCGTTCTGGAAGTTGGCCAGCAGGATCTCGCCCATCTGCGCCTGGCCGCCTTGCACGGCGCGCTTGATTTCAGGGGCTTTGAACAGCGCGGCGTTGGCATGCACCGTGATCTTGAGCTTGCCGCCGGTGGCCTTGTCCACATCGCTGGCCAGCTGCACCATGTTCTCGGTGTGGAAGTTGGTGGCAGGGTAGGCGGCGGCCAGGTCCCACTTGGTCTGGGCAGATGCCGAGGTGGCAGACAGGCCCGCAGCCAGGGTCAGGGCGAGTGCGGTCACGGGGAAGATTCGACGCTTCATGGATATTGCTCCGCAGGGTTGTATGTACAAGGTTGGATGTAACAAATCACTGTATCGGAAGCCGATCCGATTGCGATAGGTGTTTTGC
>DASWYJ010000352.1:0-3744 GCA_036405035.1 Burkholderiaceae bacterium | reverse complement strand
CTGGGGTGGGGGCCGCAGGTGATGCTGGAAGAAGGTTTGAAGAAAACCATCGCCTATTTCCAGCAGATGGTGTCGCAACCGTGAGCATGTCCCGCTGCGTAGTGGTGGTTCTCACCTTCAACGCGGCTCCCATCATTGCCGAAACCATTGCGCAGGCGCGCAAGGTGAGTCCGCAGGTCTATGTGGTGGATTCGGGTTCTACCGACGGTACGCTGGCACTGCTGCAGCAACTGGGGTGCGAGGTGGTGCATCGGCCATTCGCCAATTACAGCGACCAGCGCAACTGGGCTATCACGCAGGTGCAGCAGCGGGCCGAGTGGCAGTTGCATCTCGATGCCGATGAGGTGCTGGACGAAACCGCCGTTGCCGAAATCCAGGCGGTGTTGGCTGCCGATGCGCCTGCGCCTGCAGCCTGGATGCTGCGCAGGCGCGACTATTTCATGGGACGCATGCTGCGGTTCAGTGGCTTGAACCCATGGCATTTGCGGTTGTTTCGCTCGGGTGCAGGGCAGTGTGAAGACCGGTTGTACGACCAGCACTTCGTTGCATCCGGCTCCCCCGGCCGCCTGCGCGGCTGGATGCACGACAAGAATGCGGTGTCGCTGGCGGACTGGACAGCCCGCCACAACCGATGGAGTGACCTGGAGGCCGTGGAAATAGCCCAGACGAATCAGGCCACGGCATCCGGCGTGGTACTGCGCTCAAGGCTGCTCGGTGATGCGCGGGAACGTACCCGCTTTCTCAAGGGGGCGTACTACAAGCTGCCTGGAGGGGTGCGCGCGCTAGCATATTTCCTGTATCGCTACATTTTTCGGCTGGGGTTTCTGGATGGGGCCGCTGGCTTTTATTTCGCATTTTTTCAAGCGCTATGGTTTCGGTTGCTGGTGGATGCCAAGCTGGATGAGCGGCAGCAGCAGCCCCGTCAAGGGTAGCCAAGTACGCGACAATCCACGGATGCTATTGCACACTCTCATGCTGCTGCGAGCCCATCGGGTGGCGGTGAAGGCTACGTGGCCTCGTTGTGTGGGGAGTCTTGCCAGAGTGGGTCAGATGTCGGGAGGTACCCTGGCATGAATATCCTGCAGATCATTGGCACGATCGACCCCCGGGCGGGGGGGCCCGTAGAGGGTTTGATCCAGCAAGGCAAGGAGATGAACGATCGCGGGCATGAGGTGCATACGCTCACGCTGGATGCTCCTGATACCGTACCGATTGATCCGCGTATTGAATCCAAGGCGGTGTATTTCCTCGGGCCTTCGTGGAGAAAGTACGCATTCAACATCCGGCTGGAGCCTTGGCTCCGCGAGCACGGGCGCAAGTATGACGTGATCATCGTGCATGGCATGTGGCAATACCATGGCTACTGTGTTGGCCGGGTGGCACGCTCCCTGGGGTTGCGCTACGTGATCTTCCTGCATGGCATGCTGGATCCATGGTTTGCCCGCGCATACCCGCGCAAGCACCTCAAGAAGTGGTTGTATTGGCCCTGGGCCGAGTACCGTACGCTGCGTGACGCCCGGCTGGTGCTGTTCACTACGGCCGAGGAGCAGCGCCTGGCCCGGGAGTCGTTCTGGCTGTACAAGGTCCGCGAGCGGCTTGTGGGCTATGGCATCAAGGCGCGCGAGATTCCGCCCGGTGGTGCGCGCCAGGATTTTCTTGCGCGGTTTCCTCATCTGCGGGACACCCGCAACCTGGTGTATCTGTCGCGCATCCATCCCAAGAAGGGGTGCGACCTGCTGATCACTGCCTTTGCCAAAGTGGCGCATGAAGATCCTTCACTGCACCTTGTGCTGGCCGGCCCCGCCGATGCGCAGTGGCTGCCGGTGCTCCAGGAGCTGGTGCATCGGCATGGCCTGGGGTCGCGGGTCACGTTTACAGGTATGTTGACCGGAAGCCTCAAGTGGGGTGCCTACGATGCCGCCGAGGCCTTCGTGCTGCCGTCACATCAGGAGAACTTTGGCATTGTTGTTGCGGAAGCGTTGGCGTCCGGTTTACCGGTATTGATTACTTACAACGTGAACATTTGGAAAGAAATTGCCGACGCTAAAGCCGGTATCGTTCATGCCGATACACAGGAAGGTGCAGACAGGTTGCTGGCCGATTGGCTCGCGATGCCCGAAGCAGAGCGGCTCGCGATGCGGCGGCAGGCCTTGGTCTGTTTTGAACAACATTTTGAGGTCAGCCGCGTTACCGACTACCTGATCACTGCGCTCCATGACGTGGTGTCCGACAAGCCAATACGCCATACCTTTCCGTGATGCTGCCAACGTTTGCCCATGCCCTTGACTGATCAATTCCGTCCGCTGCTTTCTTACGTTCTGGCCATGTTGGTATTTGCGCTGCTGGACGCCCGTCTGGGCGCGGACATCAGCCTGTGGGTTCTTTTCCTGTTGCCGATCGGCTGGGCGACCTGGAACCTGGGGCAAGCGGCGGGTTTCGTCCTGGTTGTCTTGGCGGGCTTTTTGCTGCTGGGGGTGGACGAGGCCTATGGCAGCCGCTTCTCCGCCCAGCATTACCTGGTGTTGTCCGTGGTGTTCAAAGTGGTAGCCTATGGTGTAGTCTCCCGGTTGGTGGGGCTGCTGCGGGCGAACCAGGTCGAGCGCGTCCACGTACCTGCGGTTTTGGCAAAATCGCAGTAAAAAGCGGCTGCGGCCAGCGCCGCTTCTCGTTTTTTAACTACAAAATGTATAGCGCTTTTGAAGCTGCTCCTTTACGGCATCAATTTCCATCCCGAGCTGACCGGCATCGGTAAATACACCGGCGACATGGTTGCGTGGCTGGCTGCACGCGGCCATGAGGTGCGTGTGATTACCGCTCCGCCGTACTATCCCGCGTGGAAAGTCTCGGATGGCTACCATGCGGCGCGCTGGCACACGGAGGACTGGCAGGGCGTGCGAGTCTGGCGCTGCCCGTTGTGGGTGCCCGGCCGTCCAGGCGGTTTTACGCGGCTGTTCCATCTGACCAGCTTTGCCGTTTCCAGCTTGCCGGTGGCGCTGCGCCAGGTTGCCTGGCGGCCTGATGTCGTGTGGGTGGTTGCTCCATCGCTCCTGTGTGCGCCAGCCGCGCTGGCAATGGCGCGGCTGAGTGGGGCGCGGGCATGGCTGCATATTCAGGATTTCGAGGTGGATGCCGCCTTCGACATGGGCCTCTTGCAGGGGGCGTGGTTACGCCGTTCCGTCTTGGCGGCCGAGCGCTGGCTGCTGCGCCGGTTTGACCGTGTTTCCACGATATCAAGGCGCATGCTGGCGCGGCTGGATACCAAGGGCGTGGCTGGGGCGCGGCAGGTGTTGTTCCCCAATTGGGTGGATGTGCAGGCCCTCTCGGCCGATACCGAAGCGATACGAGGGGGGGCGCAAGCCTACCGCGCGCAACTCGGTATTCCGGCGATGGCGCCGGTGGCACTGTATTCGGGCAATATGGGGGGGAAACAGGGACTGGAATTGCTG
Source organism: Burkholderiaceae bacterium (assembly GCA_036405035.1). Classification (GTDB taxonomy): domain Bacteria; phylum Pseudomonadota; class Gammaproteobacteria; order Burkholderiales; family Burkholderiaceae_C; genus PCRC01. Next base: position 298 of record DASWYJ010000352.1, on the reverse strand, counting down.
GTTGCGGTGGCCCAGCTTTGCGCCGAACGTGCTGCGCCGGTCTGGTTTGTCTTTTGCGGTGATGGTGCTGGCCGGGATATGCTGGTGTCTGCCTGCAGGGGGTTGCCACAGGTACGCTTCATGGAACTGCAGCCAGAAGGTCAACTCCCCGCCCTGCTGGCCATGGCCGATGTCCATTTGTTGCCCCAGCGGGCCGATGCGGCGGATCTGGTGATGCCCAGCAAGTTGACCGGCATGCTGGCCAGCGGCCGACCGGTGGTGGCTACGGCGAACCCCGGAACGGAACTCGCGGAAGTGG
>DASWYJ010000351.1:0-4576 GCA_036405035.1 Burkholderiaceae bacterium | reverse complement strand
CACCCGCGTGGCCTTTGGCCGCGCGGTGGCCCGCCAGAGCGTATGGCAGGAGCGGGTGGCCGAGGCGCGCTGCATGATCGAGCAGGCCCGCCTGCTGACGCTGAAAGCCGCCTACATGATGGACACCGTGGGCAACAAGGTCGCCAAGGCCGAGATCGCAATGATCAAGGTGGTGGCGCCCACCATGGCCTGCCAGATCATCGACTGGGCCATCCAGGCCCATGGCGCGGCAGGAGTGTCGCAGGACTTCCCGCTGGCCTATGCCTATGCGCACCAGCGCACGCTGCGCCTGGCCGACGGCCCGGACGAAGTGCACCGCAACTCGCTGGCCAAGCTGGAGCTGGCCAAGCACCTGGCCGTTCCCGGCGAGGTGGAGATGCCCGTCACACGCGGCGGCTAGAGCAGGTTCCTGCGGTGCCCCGTGCGCAGCAGGACTATGCGAATTCCCCTACAGTGGCCGCTCACAAGGAGCGCGCAATGATCCAGGTTTTTTCATGGCCCACCCCCAATGGCCACAAGGTCCACATCATGCTGGAGGAATGTGGCCTGCGGCTGGGGCGCGACTGGGAAGCCATCCCGGTCAACATCGGCAAGGGCGACCAGTTCTCGCCCGGCTTTCTCGCCATCAGCCCGAACAACAAGATTCCCGCACTGGTCGACCCCGACGGTCCGGACGGCAAGCCGATTGCGCTGTTTGAATCCGGCGCCATCCTGCTCTACCTCGCCGGCAAGACCGGCAAGCTGCTGCCCCGGAGCGACCGCGCGAAGTTCGACGTGCTGCAGTGGCTGATGTTCCAGATGGGCGGCGTGGGGCCCATGCTCGGCCAGGCCCACCATTTCCGCATCTATGCGCCCGAAAAGATTGCGTACGCGGTGGACCGCTACACCAACGAGGCCAAGCGGCTCTACGGCGTGATGGACAAGCAGCTCGCCACCCGCAAGTTCATTGCCGGCAGCCAGTACACCGTGGCCGACGTGGCCATCTTCCCCTGGCTGCGCAGCTGGCAGAACCAGGGCATCGACTGGGCCGACTACCCGCACCTGAAGCGCTGGTTTGACCTGGTGGGCGCGCGCCCGGCGGTGCAGCGCGGCGTGCAGGTGCTGGCCGGCGAGCGCCAGCCACTGACCGACGACAAGGCACGCGAACTGCTCTTTGGAAAGTCGCAGTACCAGAGGCGCTGAGGAGGAAAGGCCGCATTGTGCGGCGGCGTGTGGCCTGCCCGACAGGAATCGAACCTGTGACCCACGACTTAGAAGGTCGTTGCTCTATCCAACTGAGCTACGGGCAGCTGTATGCGCGCAGCGGATTCACGTGGCGCGCAGCCCGTGATGATACCGGCGCGGGCCCCGATTCGGCAGCAGGGCATGCGGCAGTGCCGTATTCCCGCTGTGGGTGACGCTCTCCGGCCGGCACCATTGCCCCAGCAAAGCTGGCGCCAGGCCCCTCAGCGCGCGGCGGCTGTTGGCGCAGCAGCCGTCACACGCCAGACCGTGTTGCCGACATCGTCGGCCACCAGCACCGCGCCCTTGTTGTCCAGCGCCACGCCCACAGGGCGGCCCCAGGCATCGCCATCGCTGCTGACAAAGCCGGTCAGCAGGTCGATCGGCGTACCAGTTGGCTTGCCATCCCGGAAAGCCACGAAAACCACCTTGTAGCCGCTGCGCGGTGCACGATTCCATGACCCATGCAGGCCCACGAACATGCCCGTGGCAAACGGCTCCGGCAGCGCGGAGCCGGCAGACCACGCCAGCCCCAGCGGTGCCGTGTGTGCGCCCAGCGCATAGTCCGGCGCAATGGCCTGGCCGACCAGATCGGGGCGTTGTGGCGATACCCGGGTATCAACATGCAGGCCATAGTAGCTGTAGGGCCAGCCATAGAAACCGCCATCCCGGACACTGGTGAGGTAGTCGGGCACGAGGTCGCTGCCAAGCTCGTCGCGCTCGTTGACCACAGTCCACAGCACGCCGCTGCCGGGCTCCCATGCCAGGCCGTTCGGGTTGCGCAGGCCGGATGCAAAAATGCGGTGGGTGCCGCTGGCCAGATCGATCTCCCAGATCGTGGCGCGCCCCTCCTCCACCGCCATGCCACGCTCGCCCACGTTGCTGTTGGAGCCCACCGTGGCGTACAGCTTCTTCCCATCGGCGCTGGGGACGATGTTCGTCGTCCAGTGGTGGTTGATATCGCCTGCGGGCCAATCCACCACTTTTTTCCCCGGCACCCGTATTTCGAGATCGCCGGCCGTGTAGGGAAACCGCAGCACGGCATTGGAAGCCGCCACATACAGGTCCTGGCCCACCAGCGCCATGCCAAAGGGCGAATTCAGGCCTTCCAGCAGCACCGAGCGGACATCGGCGATGCCATCCCCATCGGTATCGCGCAGCAGCGTGATGCGGTTGGCACTGGGTACGCCGGCGCCGGCACGCTTCATCACCACACCCATGGCCCAGCCCTTGATGCCCTTGGCGTCTTCCGGTTTGGGCGGGGCATTGGTCTCGGCGACCAGCACGTCACCGTTCGGCAACACATACAGCCAGCGCGGGTGGTCCAGGTTGCGAGCAAAGGCGTCAACCCGGGTGCCCGGCGCGGGCTGCGGAGCCCCACCCGACGGCCACCCCGCAGCGGGCGCGATCAAAACCGTGGGTATCCAGGAAGGATCCGGTGGCGGCAAGACGGGGTTGGGGCCCGTATCTGCCGCTTCCGGCAGCCGGGAAATATCCCCGCAGCCGGCCAATGCCAGCGTGGCTGCCAGCGCTGCCGCCGCGACCCTGCGGGGCCAGGGGGGCGCGGTCCTCACAGGTGCCCCATCAACACCAGGATCACCACCACGACCACCACCAGGCCCATGCCGCCGGTAGGCGCGTAGCCCCAGTTCCTGCTGTGGGGCCATGCGGGGATGGCGCCGATCAGCAGCAGTATCAGGACGATCAACAGAATGGTTCCGAGGCTCATGTGCTTCTCCCGGGGAACAATGTCCTTCGGGGCCGAACATCAACCCCGCATCTCCCGGATTCCACAGTAGCGGGAGCGCACCTGCGGGTCTGTCAGACGACGCCGGGGCTGGATGTGGGGGCAGAGGCTGGCCCCAGCAGCATGGGGCGCACCACGCACCATGCGGTCCCACAAGCAAAAAGGGTTAGCCGGCATGAACCGGCTAACCCTTATGAATGATGGTCGGGGCGAAAGGATTCGAACCTTCGACCCTCTGGTCCCAAACCAGATGCGCTACCAGGCTGCGCTACACCCCGACAGCGCGTATTCTAACCTGCCGGGGTGGTGTTTTCCCGGTGATCAGAGCTTCACGTACGCGTATTCCACCGCGTTCGCATTGATGCCGCGGTCGGGCGGTGCAATCCAGCCAGCCATCTTGCCGGGTTCGGTCACGCGCTGCATCAGGCTCTTGACGAAGCTGGTGTCGGCAGCGGTGGGCAGCCACTGGTCTTTCCGGGCCTCGAACGCACTGGCGGAAATGGGATTGCCCAGCGGGTCGGTACACAGGCCGGCCCAGGAGCCCACCGCGCGGCGGAAACGGGTCGATGGCAGCTTCAGTTCAAAGTCCACACCGGCGCGCTTGATCGCCATGTTCCAGCGGGTCACACCCACGTTGCAGTCCTTCACGTACTCCAGCCGGGTGATCTCGTTCATGCCGTTGCGCACCGAAATGGTCTCGTTCTTCATGCCGCCCTGGCCGTCGGGCACCTGGATGGTCATTTCGGTATCGGCCTCCACATGGTCGGCAAACCTGGCTTCATCAGGACGGCCCTTGATGCCGTTGCTGAAGTAGTTGGCGGCGTTGCTCGATGCTTCCGAGCCAAACAGGTCCAGCGAGCTGGTGAACCAGAAGTTCATGAACTTCTGGATGGTGGGCAGGTCCACCACCCCGGCCTTGCGCAGCGTGGCCACGTCGTCGGTGTCCAGCTCCTGCATCACCTCCAGCGTGCGCTTGATGACGCGGCCCACGCCGGTTTCCCCCACGAACATGTGGTGGGCTTCCTCGGTCAGCATGAAGCGCGTGGTGCGGGCCAGCGGGTCGAAGGCGCTCTCGGCAAAGCTCTTGAGCTGGAACTTGCCGTCGCGGTCGGTGAAGTAGGTGAACATGAAGAAGCTGAGCCAGTTGTCCATCGGCTCATTGAACGTGCCCAGGATGCGCGGCTTGTCGGCGTCGCCGCTGTGGCGCATCAGCAGTTCCTCGGCTTCCTCGCGGCCGTCGCGGCCAAAGTGGGCGTGCAGCAGGTACACCATGGCCCACAGGTGGCGACCTTCCTCCACGTTCACCTGGAACAGGTTGCGCAGGTCGTAGAGCGAGGGCGCGGTGTGGCCCAGCAGGCGCTGCTGCTCGACCGATGCGGGCTCGGTGTCGCCCTGCGTGACGATCAGGCGGCGGAAGGCGCTGCGGTACTCGCCCGGTACTTCCTGCCAGACGTCTTCGCCCATGTGGTCGCCGAAGCCGATCTTGCGGTTTTCTTCCTGGTCGGCCAGGAAAATGCCCCAGCGGTAGTCGGGCATGGGGGTATAGCCGTAGCTGGCCCAGCCGGAGGCATCCACGCCCACGGCGGTGCGCAGGTAGACCTCCTTGGC
>DASWYJ010000350.1:0-2342 GCA_036405035.1 Burkholderiaceae bacterium | reverse complement strand
TGGCCAACGCGGCGGTTGCGGCTGAGGTCGCCGGTGGCGGTGAGCACCAGATCGCCAAGGCCGCTCAGGCCCATGAAGGTTTCGGCGCGGGCGCCGAGCGCCACGCCCAGGCGCGTCATTTCGGCCAGGCCGCGGGTGATGAGGGCGGCGCGGGCGTTCAGGCCCAGCTGCAGGCCGTCGCACAGGCCGGTGGCGATGGCCAGAACGTTCTTGACAGCCCCGCCAACCTCGACGCCAGCCACGTCGTCATTCACATACACCCGCAGGCTGGGGCTGTGGAAGGCGGCCACCAGCGCGTCGCGCACATCGGCGCTGGCGCTCGCAGCCACCAGCGCGGTGGGCTGGCCGCGCGCCACTTCCTGGGCAAAGCTGGGGCCGCTGAGCACGCCGCAGCGCAGCGGCTGCGCCGCGCCGGCTGCCACCGCGGCCAGCACCTCGTGGCCAAGCAGGCCCGGGGCGCCAGTGGCCAGCGGGGCCTCGAATCCCTTGCACAGCCAGGCCAGCGGCGTGGCGGTGCCGCGCAAGGTTTCCAGCAGGCCGCGCAGGCCGGCCATGGGCGTGGCAATGATGGCGAGGTCGTGGCCGTCCACCAGCGCACGCAGGCCGTGGGCCGGCTCTGCGCCGACAGCCAGTGTTTCCGGGAAGGCAATTCCTGGGAGGTAGCGGGTATTGGCGCGCGCCGCCTGGATGGCGGCCGCCTGCTCCGCATCCCGCGCCCACAGCCGCACGGCATGGCGCGGCGCGGCGCTGATGGCCAGCGCCGTTCCCCAGGCACCGGCCCCGAGAACAACTATTTTCATAGCAAACTATCGAGGCGTTGCGCTGGCCGGGGGCTCAAAACGCCAGAAAATCAGGCGGTGATGGTGGGGACGGCTTCCGGTTGCGCGGCTGCGCCGGCCTGCTGCTGTTCGTACATCGCCTGGAAGTTGATCTCGGCGAGGTGCACCGGCGGGAAGCCAGCGCGGGTAATCACGTCGGCCACGCTGGCGCGCAGGTAGGGGTAGACGATCTGCGGGCAGGCAATGCCCAGCACCGGGCCCATCTGGTCTTCCGGCAGGTTGCGGATCTCGAAGATGCCGGCCTGCTTGGTTTCCACCAGGAACACCGTACGGTCCTTGATGGTGGTCTGCACCGTGGCGGTCACGGTGGCTTCGTAGATGCCTTCGGCGATCTGCTGGGCGTCGGCGGTGAGCTTGATGTCCACCGTGGGTTGTTCCTGCTCCAGCAGGATGGCCGGCGAATTGGGCTGCTCCAGCGACAGATCCTTCAGGTACACGCGCTGGATGTGGAAAACGGGGTCGAGATCGGCCATGGGGGTCTTTCGGGGAAAGGAAAACAGGGATCGGAACACCCCGCCAGGCAGCCGGGCTGCGGCGGGCAAAAAGCAAACCGGGCGGATTATCTCAGGCCGCCCGGAGCCGCTTGTCAGGCGGCGTTGAGCAGCGGCATCAGGCCGCCCCGGCCGTCGAGCGCCACCAGGTCGTCGCAGCCGCCCACATGGGTGTCGCCAATGAAAATCTGCGGTACGGTGCGGCGGCCGGTGGCTTCCACCAGCAGGGTGCGGCCATCGGGCAGTGTGTCGACACGGATCTCGTTGATCTGCGCAACGCCCCGGGCCTGCAGGATCTGCTTGGCCCGCACACAGTAGGGGCAGGTTGCGGTGGTGTACATCTTGACGGATTGCATGGGCTCTCGCGGGTAGGGCGGTTTCAGCTTTTCACCAGCGGCAGGTTAGCCTCTTTCCACGCAGCCAGCCCGCCACCGAGCGCTTGGGCCTTCTCGTAACCCAGTTTCTTGGCGATCGCCACCGCGCGGTTGGCCCGGGCGCCCGTGGCGCACACCAGGATCAGCGGCAGCGCCTTGTTCTTCACCACGCCCGCCAGCTTGTCTTCCAGCTGGGCCAGCGGCACATTCTTCGCGCTGCCGATGTGGCCCTTGGCAAATTCGTCGGGTTCGCCCACGTCGACCACCACCGCCTTCTCGCGGTTGATCAGCAGCACGGCATTGCCGGCGTTGAGCGCGCCGGACGACGCCCCCCGGATCAGTGGCCACAGCAGCAGGCCGCCGGAAGACAGCGCCACCATCAGCAGCACCCAGTTGTCGAGAATGAATTTCACGTGGTTCCTTCGAGTTCGGTAACGGCGCCGGGCTGCCGGCGCAGGGCGCAAAACAGGTGTCCGGCAGGACAGGGCAACCCTGGATTTTAGAATGCGGGGTCTGTCCCCATGTGCCACCGGCCTTTGTGCCGACTTTTTTTAGCCCTTTGCCATGTACAAACTCGTGCTGATCCGCCACGGCGAATCGACCTGGAACCTCGAAAACCGCTTTACCGGCTGGACCGA
>DASWYJ010000349.1:0-10038 GCA_036405035.1 Burkholderiaceae bacterium | reverse complement strand
TTCAGCCGCATGCTGCGGGTGCTGCAACAGGCGGCCCATCGGCCGGTGGGCCATGTGGCAAGCGCCGTGATGCTGCACGCCCGGCTCAAGGCCGGTATGACGCTGCTGCAGGTCGTGGCCTTGGCGCGGGCGCTGGGCGAGCAGCTGTCGGCACCCCAGGCCCAGCCGGAAATCTACCGCTGGACCGATGGCGGCGGCGTGCGGGTGGCCTGCACATTCGGCGGTGGCAAGCTGCTGGCCTGGGCGCTGGAGCGCCCGCCGGCCGACGATGACGTCCCGGCGGCGGGCGGGGCCGCTTAAAATCGAAAGATTGGCCGAAATCCGGCCGGCGCCCGGGCTGCCGTAGCGGCCACCACTGATTTACCTGAGGAATTGCTATGAGCTCGCCCCTGACCCCTTCCATGTCCGACCGTGACGGCAAGATCTGGATGGACGGCCAGCTCGTGGATTGGCGCGACGCCAAGATCCACGTGCTGACCCACACGCTGCACTATGGCTGCGGCGCTTTCGAGGGGGTGCGGGCCTACAACACGGTGAACGGCACCGCCATCTTCCGGCTGGAAGAGCACACCGAGCGGCTGTTCAACAGCGCCAAGATCCTGCGCATGAAAATCCCGTTCACCAAGGAACAGGTGAACGAGGCGCAGAAGGAAGTCATCCGCGCCAACAAGCTGGAAAGCGGCTACATCCGTCCGTTGACATGGATCGGCGACAAGAAGCTGGGCGTGAGCCCCAAGGGGAACACCATCCACCTGATGGTGGCTGCCTGGACCTGGGGCGCCTACCTGGGCGAGGAAGGCCTGAAGCGCGGCATCCGTGTCAAGACCAGCAGCTACACCCGCCACCACGTCAACATCACGATGACGCAGGCCAAGGCGGTCAGCAACTACAGCAACTCCATCCTGGCCAACATGGAAGCCACCGATGACGGCTACGATGAGGCGCTGCTGCTCGACAGCGCCGGTTTCGTCAGCGAAGGCGCGGGCGAGAACATCTTCGTCATCAAGGGCGGCGTGATCTACACGCCCGACCTGTCGGCCGGCGCGCTCAACGGCATCACCCGCAACACCGTGTTCCACATCGCCAAGGATCTGGGCCTGGAGATCGTGCAGAAGCGTATCACCCGCGACGAGGTGTACATCGCCGATGAGGCCTTCTTCACCGGCACGGCCGCCGAAGTCACGCCCATCCGCGAACTCGACCGCATCGAGATCGGTGCCGGTTCGCGCGGCCCGATCACGGAAAAAATCCAGACCGCGTTCTTCGATATCGTCAACGGCCGCAACGCGAAGTATGCACACTGGCTGGCCAAGGTCTGAACAGCATCATCCGAAAAGCTACCACCATGAGCAACGCAACCGTTGAATTGCTGGCCAAGGACCTGAACGCCCAGGGCGGCGTGTTCTGCCCGTCGCCCAAGGCCGACATGAAGGTCTGGAACAGCCATCCCAAGGTCTACCTCGATGTGGCCCGCACCGGCGCGGCCAAGTGCCCCTACTGTGGCACCACCTACCAGCTCAAGGCCGGTGAACATTTCGGCGGCGGGCATTAGCCGCTACCCTGCACGGCCATCCGGCAGCGGAGCGGCCTGACTATGGCCTCCCCCGTCCGCAGCCTGGTCATCGCGCCGCAGTGGATCGGCGACGCGGTCATGACCGAGCCGCTGATGCGGCGGCTGGCCGCACGGGGAGAGCAGCTCACGGTGGGCGCATTGCCCTGGGTGGCACCGGTCTACCGCGCCATGCCGTCGGTGGCCGAGGTCATCGAGTTTCCCTTCGCCCATGGCGGCCTGCAGTTCAAGGCCCGGCGCGCATGGGCCCGTGAATTCCAGGGCCGGTTTGATACGGCCTATGTACTGCCCAATTCCCTGAAAAGCGCATTGCTGCCGTTTCTGGCCGGCATCCCCCGGCGCGTGGGCTATCTGGGCGAAGCCCGGGTTGGCCTGCTGACGCACCGGCTGCGCAACCCCTCGCGTACCCAGCGACCACCGATGGTGGCGTTCTATTCCGCGCTCAGCGGGGATGCCGACGTTGCCGGCGACCGGCCCCGGCTCACGCTGGCGCCGCAGGTGGTGGCCGAAGCCCAGGCCCGGCAGGGCCTGGCGGCGCAGCCCTACGTGGTGATGGCACCCGGTGCCGAATACGGCCCGGCCAAGCGCTGGCCGGCGACGCATTTTGCCGCGCTGGCGGCGCAACTGGATGTGCCGGTGCTGCTGCTCGGCGCGGGCAAGGAGGCGGAGCTGTGCGATGCCATCGCCTCGGGCGCCAACACACAGCGCCCGGGCTGTTGCACCAGCCTGGCCGGCAAGACCACACTGGCCGATGCGCTGGCGCTGATTGCCGGCGCGCGCCACATGGTCAGCAATGATTCGGGCCTGATGCACGTCGCCGCTGCGCTGGATGTGCCGCAGGTGGCGCTGTTCGGCTCCTCCAGTCCGGAACACACGCCCCCGCTGAATCCGCTGGCGCAGGTGGTGTGGCTCAAGAATGATCCGCAATACCAGCCACCGCTGGATTGCGCGCCCTGTTTCCAGCGCGAGTGCCCGCTGGGCCACACCCGCTGCCTGAACGATATTCCGGCCGCACGGGTGCTGCGCGCCCTGCAAGGCCAGGGGCGCTAGGGCGGCGGCGCCAGCAGATCGGACAGCCGCTGCAGCGCGGTCGACGGCACGCCATTCCAGACCAGGTGGGTATGGTTCTGCCGGATGCGCGCCGGCAGTTCGTGCTGGCGCACGTCGTCGGTGGCGCGCAGCGCGGCCAGCAGGGAGCGCGGAATAATGGCAAAGCCGGTGCCTGCTGCCACGCAGGCGATCATGGCCTGGTAGGAGCCAAACTCCAGCGTGCGCGCCGGCATCACGCTCGAAGCGCCCAGCCACTCCTCCACCCGCTTGCGATAGGAGCAGCCATTGGCAAACGCAATCAGCGTGGAGCCCGCCAGTGCGCTGGCGCGCGCCACGGGGGGCATTGCCCGGGAGGTGATGAGCACCAGCTCTTCCTCGAAAACCTTCATTGCGTCCAGCCCCGGTGCGGTGAAAGGCTCGGACACAAAGGCGGCTTCGATCTCGAAATTCGCCACCCGGTGAACCAGCATGCCGGTCGTTCCGGTCACGAGTTCCACCACCACGCCGGGATAGAGCTGGTGAAAACGCGACAGCACAGCGGGCAGGCGGCTGCCCGCCGTGCTTTCCAGCGAGCCAATGCGCAGCACGCCCATGGGTTTGCCCGTGCGCAGCTCGTTCTCGGCCTCGTCGGCCAGGCGAAAGAGGCGCTCGGCGTAGGACAGCAGCAGGCGCCCTTCGGCCGACAGCACGAGCGAACGCCCCTGGCGGTGGAAGAGCTGATGCCCCACCCGGGCCTCCAGTTGCCGGATGCGGGTGGTCACATTGGACTGCACCCGGTTGAGCTTGTGCGCGGCGCGGATGATCCCGCCCTCTTGCACCACAGCCCGGAAAATCTCCAGCGAGTCCAGATCAATTGTTCTCATATGGAGAATGATATTCCAGAATAATTCATTTGTGTGGCGAGAGAAAACACCGTCTAATCGGTAGCCATGTCGCATCCTCCTGCCATGTCCCCGGTGTCTGTCTCTATTGCCGGCGCACTGTCGCTTGCGGTGGCCATGGGTATTGGCCGCTTCGCCTTCACGCCGATGCTGCCGCTGATGCTGCGTGCCGGGGACGTGGATGTGGCGCAGGGCGGCTGGCTCGCGGCAGCCAACTATGTGGGCTACCTTGTGGGCGCCCTGTCTGCTCCGCGCCTGCGCATGCCGCCGGTGCGGCTGGCGTTCGCCGCATTGCTGCTGATTGCGGTGGTCACCGCCGCGATGGGGGTGTTGCATGCGCCGTGGCTGCTGGGTTTGCTGCGCTTCCTCGCGGGCGCCGGCAGCGCCCTGGCGTTCGTGGGAACCAGCGTCTGGTGCCTGGGGGCGCTGGCGGCATGGGGCCGGCCCACCTGGGGCGGTGCTGTCTATGCCGGCGTTGGAGGAGGCATTGCGCTGGCGGGCATCTATTGCCTGCTAGGCGCGCGCGGCGGCCTGTCCGTGGCGTCGCTGTGGGTGCAACTGGGGGTGCTGGCGCTGGTTCTGGCGTTGCTGGTCCGCAGCATGGTGCGCAGGCCGGATGGCGTGGCCGGCGCGCCGGCGCCGGCCGCAGGGGCTACCGGGGCGCCCGGCACGCGCGGGCTTGTCATCTGCTACGGCCTGATGGGTTTTGGCTACATCCTGCCGGCCACCTTCCTGCCGGTGCAGGCGCGCGCCGTGGTCGATGATCCGGCGCTGTTTGGCCTGGCGTGGCCGGTATTTGGCGCCATGGCGGCGTTGTCCACGCTGGCGGCAGGCTGGGTGCTGCGCAAGGCCAGCCGCCTGAACGTGTGGGCCGTGTCGCACCTGGCCATGGGCTTGGGGGTGCTGCTGCCCAGCCTGTGGCTGTCCGGCTGGTCGATTGCGTGTGCGGCCGTGCTGGTTGGAGGCACGTTCATGGTTGCCACCATGGCCGGCATGCAGGAAGCCCGCGCCCGCGCCACGGGTGATCCCACGCGGCTCCTGAGCCGCATGACCGCGGCATTCGCCATCGGGCAGATCGCCGGGCCGGTGGTGTCGTCTGCGTTGGCCTACCTGCCGCTCACCGGTGGCAACGCACTCAATCTGGCGCTGCAGATCGCAGCCGTCGCCCTGCTGCTCAGCGCCGCGTGGCTGCGGCGTTTTTCATCCCGTACAACACCCGCAAAAGGACCATGACCATGCAACCCACCAACAGCGCCCCCGGAAAACCGCCGGTGCCGCAGGGCTACACCACGCCCTGGCGGGAGCGGATGCCCATGCCCGATGTGGCAACCCTTTCCGACGCGCAGCGCCAGGCGGCCGACGGCCTGATTGCCGGGCCCCGCAAAGGGGTGTACGGGCCTTTCCTGCCGCTGCTGCGCAGCCCCGCATTGCTCCAGCATGTGGCCGGGCTGGGTGAATACCTCCGCTTCGGCAGCATGCTGGATGCCCGCATCCGCGAGCTGTCGATCTGTGCTGCGGCACGGCATGTGACCAACCAGTTCGAGTGGATGATGCATGCGCCGCTGGCGGTGAATGCCGGTGTGGCGCCTGCGACGCTGGTGGCGCTGCATGAAGGGCGCCGGCCTGCGGGCTTGCCGGCCGACGAGGAACTGGCGCTGGGGTTTGTGGCGGAGCTGCTGCACAACCATGGTGTGAGCGAGCCGACCTATCTCGCTGCCGTCGAATCCTTTACCGAGCAGGGGGTCGTGGAGCTGACCACGCTGGTGGGGTATTTCGTGATGGTGTCGTGGCTCATGAACGTGGCCCACACGCCGCCCCAGAAAAGCATGCAGGGCGATGGCCTGCGTGCTTTTCCGCTGTGACCGTTCCCGCTACTGCGGAGCAGTGACCGGAAACTCGACAACGAAGGATGCCCCGCCGCCCGGCGTGTCCTCGCAGCGGACCCGGCCACTGTGGCGCTCGGCGATCGATTTGACCAGCGCCAGCCCCAGGCCCACGCCACCTTCGCGCTCGCTGGCGCCCGGCAGCCGGTAAAAGGGCTCGAAGATGCGTTCCCGCTGGCTGGCCGGCACGCCCGGCCCGCGGTCGCTGACCCGCAATTCGGCCCGGCCCGCATGCGCCATCAGGTGTACCTGCACCGTGCCGTCGCCATAGCGCCGGGCATTCTCCAGCAGGTTGCGGATCAGCCGGCGCAGCAGCCGCGCCACACCGTGCACCACCACCGGTGGTGCGTCGAACTCGGCGTGCAGCTCGGCATAGGGGGCGGGCAGCCGGGCGCATTCCTCGGCCGCCAGACCGGTGAGGTCGACAATCTCGAACGTGCCCACGTCGGCCTGCTGCGCATCAAGCCGGCTGGCCAGCAGGATTTCGTCGATGAGCTGGTCGAGTTCGGCGATGTTGCGCGCAATCTCGGCGCGGGCCGGCGAGTCCGGGTTGCCACCCAGCAGCTCCAGCCCCATGCGGATACGGGCCAGCGGCGAACGCAGCTCGTGCGAGGCATTGGCCAGCAGCGACTTGTGCGACTGCACCAGCATCTCGACCCGGCTGGCCGCGTGGTTGAAGCGGCCTGCGAGAAAGGCGATTTCGTCATTGCCCTGCACCGGCACCCGCACTGCGAGATTGCCGCTGCCCCATTGCTCCACGCCGCGCTGCAGGCTTTCCAGCCGCTGCGTGAGGCGCCGCACGATGGGATAGGTGGCCAGCGCCACGCCCAGCCCCACCATGCCCAGCATCCAGAAGAAGCCGAATGGCGGACGGTTCCAGAACGAGCGCTGCGCACGGGGCATGTGGATGTCCAGGACCTGACCATCGGGCAGCGCCACGGTGAATTCCGGGCCCCGCAGGCGCGGCGTATGCGACGTGTCATCTTCGTCCTCGGGTTCGCGGGGCTTGGACTGGCCGCTGGCGATCAGCTGGCCGGCTTCGTTGCGTATCCGGATCTCGCGCAGCGGGGGTTCCGCCGCAATCTGCCAGGCCCAGCCCACCAGCACGGTCAGCACCATCACTGCCGCCACCACGGCGAGCCAGATGCGCAGCGACAGGCGTTGCGTCAGCCGCGCCCAGGGGCGCTGGCGCCAGCTTCTCCGGCTCCCGGGAGTGTTCGCGCCCTGGGTGGGCTCCGCCGTGTTCATGGATGGTTCCCGCAGTCGCCCACGCTCAATCCTGCTGCTTGGCGAAAACGTAGCCCACGCCCCGCACGGTGACGATGCGCTTGGGGTTCTTCGGGTCGACTTCGATGGCGGCGCGGATGCGGCCCATGTGCACGTCGATTGAGCGGTCGAACGCCTCCAGCTCACGGCCGCGCACGGCCTCCATGATCTGGTCGCGGGTCAGCACCCGGCCGGCGCGTTCGGCCAGCGCCAGCAGCAGGTCGAACTGGTAGCTGGTGAGGTCGCATTCCTGTTCGCCCACCTTCACGGTGCGCGCATCGCGGTCGATCTCCAGGCTGCCGAAATGCAGCGCCTTGCTCGCCTGCAAAGGCGTTTCGCCGCGCCGGCGCAGGATGGCGCGGATGCGGGCCAGCAGCTCGCGCGGCTCGAAGGGTTTGGGCAGATAGTCGTCAGCGCCCATTTCCAGGCCGATGATGCGGTCCATCGGGTCACCCTTGGCCGTGAGCATCAGCACCGGCACCCGGGCCAGATCGCCGGGCTGGCCGCGCAGCCGGCGGCAGACTTCCAGGCCGTCCATGTCGGGCAGCATCAGGTCGAGGATGACGAGGTCGGGGATCTGGCCAGCGGCCTGGTCGAGGCCGCTGGCCGCGTCGGGTGCGTGGGTGAATCCGAAGCCGGACTGACGCAGGTATTCGCCGACCATCTGGGCCAGGCGGCTGTCGTCTTCGATCATCAGCAATTGGGTGTTCATTGGCACAGTATGACAAGAGGTGCGCTGCAGCAGCAAGCGGCTGCCTGCGCTGCGGGGGCACGAGCCTGCAGTGTGGCGCAGCCGGCGTGCTGCCACTTGAACCGCTGGTAAAGAAAGGTAAACGCTGGCAAGCCCGTGTGGCCTGCGCAGCTCAGGACCGGGCGGGCACCACCCGGCCCGCCAGCCAGACCAGCAGCAGCACCGGCACCCCCAGCATCGCCGTGCCGGTGAAGAAGGTGGCATAGCCGAAGCTGTCGACAAAGCTTCCGGAGAAGCCGGCCAGGAACTTGGGCAGCAGCAGCATCAGCGAGCTGAACAGCGCGTACTGCGTGGCTGAATACTGCACATTGGTCAGCCCGGACAGGTAGGCAATGAAGGCTGCCGAGGCGATGCCGCTGGACAGGTTGTCAGCCGAGATCACGAACACCAGCGCCCCCACGTCGTGGCCGCGGCTGCCCAGCCAGGCAAACAGCAGGTTGCTGGCCGCGCTCAGCACGGCGCCCAGCATCAATACCCGCATCACACCGAGCCGCAGCGCCAGCACGCCGCCCACAAAGGTGCCGGCGAGTGTCATCACCACGCCGTAGATCTTGCTGACCGCCGCCACCTCGTCCTTGGTGTAGCCCATGTCCACATAGAACGGGTTGGCCATGATGCCCATCACCACGTCGCTGATGCGGTAGATGGCAATCAGCGCCAGCACCAGCGCCGCCTGCCAGCGGTAGCGCCGCAGGAATTCGGCAAACGGCTCGACCAGCACGCTGCGCAGCCAGTCGGCCGCGTTGCGGGCGGGTGGCAGCACCCGCGGCGCCGGTTCGGGCGACAGCAGCACCGTCAGCACACCAACCAGCATCGAGGCGGCCATCACCAGGTAGGCGGTCTGCCACGCACCATGCTGGTAGGCCGGGTCGCCCAGCGTGACAACCTCGGAGCGCGCGGCAATCCACAACACACCGGCGCCGGCCCAGATCATGGCCAGCCGGTAGCCGGTCTGGTAGGCGGCCGCCAGCGCGGCCTGGCGCTCCAGGCTGGCCGATTCGATGCGGTAGGCGTCGAGCGCGATGTCCTGCGTGGCCGAGCCAAACGCCACCAGCAGCGCACACCACACCACCGGCTGCAGCGCGGCGCGGGGATCATTCAGCGCCATGCCGGCCAGTCCGGCCATGATGGCCAGCTGCGCTAGCAGTAGCCAGCCACGGCGGCGCCCCAGCCGGGTGGTGAGGCCCGGCAGCGGCAGGCGGTCGACCAGCGGCGCCCAGACCCATTTGAAGCCATAGGCCAGCCCGACCCAGCTCAGGTAGCCGATGGTGGCGCGGTCGATGCCGGCCTCGCGCAGCCGGAAGCTCAGCGTACCCAGCACCAGCAGCAGCGGCAGCCCTGCCGAGAAGCCCAGAAACAGCATGCGCAGTGTGGGCGCTTCCAGATAGACCTTGAAAGTCTCGGCCCAGGATGGCATGTTCTCGGTGTTCCGGGGCGTGCGTTCGTCCATGCGGGAATAATACGCGGACGGTCTGCATACCCTGCACATACCATTTGGGAGAACACCATGCTGCAAACACACCGCCTGCGCGCTGGCGTGCGCGCCCTGCTGCTGACGGGCGCGCTGGCATCGTTGACTGCGCCGCTGGCGCCCGCCTGGGCGCGCGACGGCGTTGACGTCGGCAACAACTCGGCTTTCTCGAAGCTGGTGCCGGCGGCCGACGTGGAGCGTTCGGCCACCCAGCAATACAGCCAACTGCTGCAGAAGGCATCCGAACAGCGCGCGCTGGCGCCCGCCACCCACCCGCAGGTGGTGCGGCTGCGCGCCATTGCGCAGAAGATCATTCCGCATGCGCTCGACTGGAACCCCCGCGCCAAGGACTGGAAGTGGGAGGTCAACCTGATCGGCAGCAAGCAGATCAATGCCTTCTGCATGCCGGGCGGCAAGATCGCCTTCTACACGGGCATCCTCGATGAGCTCAAGCTCAGCGACGACGAGGTGGCCATGGTGATGGGCCACGAGGTGGCGCATGCGCTGCGCGAGCACGCGCGCGAGCGCATGGGCAAGACCGCGGCCACCAGCATTGGCGCCAATGTGCTCAGCCAGCTGCTGGGCGCTGGCGCCCTGGGCCAGCAGCTGATTGGCGGCGGTGCGCAGCTGCTGACATTGCGGTTCAGCCGCGAAGACGAAACCGAGGCCGACCTGGTGGGCATGGAGCTGGGTGCGCGCGCCGGCTACAACCCGCGCGCCGGCATCACGCTGTGGCAGAAAATGGCCGCCGCCAACAAGGGCGCACCGCCGCAGTGGCTGTCCACCCACCCGTCGGGCAATACCCGCATTGCCGAAATGGAACGCAACCTGCCGCGCGTGGTGCCGCTATACGAGCAGGCGAAGCGGGGCTGAGTTCAGCGCCCCACGCCGGGCGGCGTGAGCAGCCGCTCCACCACCACGCCGTTCTTCAGGTGGGAGTCGACGATCTCGTCGATGTCGTGGTCGTCGACATAGGTGTACCAGACGCCCTCGGGGTACACCACGGCGATCGGCCCGCCGGCGCAGCGGTCCAGGCAGCCGGCCTTGTTGACCCGGACCTGGCCCGGGCCGGAGAGGCCAGCGTCCTTGATGCGCCGCTTGCAGCGGTCAAAGCCCGCTTCGGCGCCCTGCGCTGCGCAGCACTCTTCACCGTTCTTGCGCTGGTT
>DASWYJ010000348.1:0-9184 GCA_036405035.1 Burkholderiaceae bacterium | reverse complement strand
AGGTGAACGACTTCAGCGGCCTGCGCCAGCGCTGCCCTGCGCTGCAGGCCTTCGCCCATAATGGGGGCGAAAGTTTCCGGCACGCGCGCCACCTGGCCGCGCTGGGCCTGCCGACCATGCGCCTGCCCTCGACCAGCCCGGCCCATGCCGGCTGGAGTTTCGAGCGCAAGCTGGCAGCCTGGCGGGACGCGCTGGAGCCCTACGGATTGTGGTGATGCGACACAGAAAAGCAGCGGCCGACGACTTCGGCGAGGTCAATTTTTCCGACTACGGCAAGGTGCGTTTCATGCACCTGGGCAGCGAGTGGGTGCAGGGCACGATGAAGATCGACGCGCCCTTCGACATCCACCTCGAATACATCGAGCGCATGATGGCCTGGCTGCTGTTCGTCACCGGCCCCAGCGTGGGCAAGCGCCACGCCATGCAGCTCGGCCTGGGCGCGGCCAGCATCACCAAGTTCTGCCACAAGCACCTGCGCATGCGCACCACCGCCATCGAGATCAATCCCCGGGTGGTGCTGGCCTGCCGGCAGTGGTTCAAGCTGCCGCCCGACGACAAGAACCTGCAGATCGTGGTGGCCGACGCCGCCCGCGAGATCCAGCGCAGCCAGTGGCTGGGCACGGTCGATGCGCTGCAGGTCGATGTGTACGACCACGAGGCCGCCGCCCCGCTGCTCGACAGCGAGGATTTCTATGCCGATTGCCGCCGCCTGCTCACCGACGACGGCGCCATGACGGTCAACCTGTTCGGCCGCGCCTCCAGCTTTGACGCCAGCCTGGCGAAGATCGTCGCGGTGTTCGGCGCGCAGGCGGTGTGGGTCTTCAAGCCCACCAAGGAAGGCAACACCGTGGTGCTGGCCCAGCGCACGCCGCGCCGGCCCGGTTTTGGTGTGATGGCCGAGCGGGCCACCGAGATGCAGGCCCGCTGGAAGGTCCGCACCGGCACCTGGCTGCATGTATTCAACCCGCTGGTGCCGGAGCCCGAGCCTGTTGCCGGCGTGACAAGTACCGGCCCGGGCTAGGTGGAATCCACGAGCGCCTGCGGGTGGAGTGCCGCCACAATCCACCGGTTGGGTTGAACAAGGACAAGGAGATCTCCATGAAGATCGGGAGCCAGAAGGATTTTCTGTCGGGGCTGATGTTCTCGGGCGTCGGCATCGCGTTCGCCTGGGGGGCCTCGGGGTACTCGCTGGGCACCGGCGCGCGCATGGGCCCAGGGTATTTTCCGCTGATGCTGGGGGTCATCCTCGCACTGCTGGGCATGCTCATCACGTTTTTTGCGTTGCGGTCCAGCACGGACGACGGTGAGCCGGTGGGCCGCATCGCCTGGAAACCGCTGGTCTGCGTGATCGGCTCGAATGTGCTGTTCGGCATCCTGCTGGGGGGCCTGCCCTCCATCGGCCTGCCCTCCATGGGCCTGATTGCCGGCATCTACGTGCTCACCATCACCGCCAGCCTGGCGGGCGAGAACTTCCGCCTGCTGGAGGTCCTGGTGCTGGCCACCGTGCTGGCCGTGCTGTCCTATCTGGCCTTCGTGGTGGTGCTGAACCTGCAGTTCCAGCTGTGGCCGGCGTTCCTTACCCGCTGAAAGACCCGCCATGGACCTGATCACCAACCTGTCGCTGGGCTTTGGCGTGGCCTTCACGCCCATCAACCTGCTGTACGCCTTCATCGGCTGCCTGCTGGGCACGCTGATCGGCGTGCTGCCCGGCATCGGCCCCATCGCCACCATCGCGCTGCTGCTGCCCGCCACCTATGCACTGCCACCGGTGTCGGCGCTGATCATGCTGGCCGGCATCTACTACGGTGCGCAGTACGGCGGCTCCACCACCGCCATCCTGGTCAATCTGCCGGGAGAGTCGTCGTCGGTGGTGACCACCATCGACGGCTACCAGATGGCGCGGCGCGGCCGGGCCGGGCCGGCGCTGGCCGCTGCCGGGCTGGGCTCCTTCTTCGCCGGCTGCGTGGGCACGCTGATTCTGGCGGCCTTTGCTGCGCCGCTGACTGAGGTGGCCTTCAAGTTCGGGCCGGCCGAATACTTCTCGCTGATGGTGCTGGGCCTCATTGGCGCGGTGGTGCTGGCTTCGGGCTCGCTGCTCAAGGCGATTGCCATGATCGTGCTCGGCCTGCTGATGGGGCTGATCGGCACCGACGTCAATTCCGGCGTGGCGCGTTTCAGCTTCGACATTCCCGAGCTGACCGACGGCATCGGCTTCGTGGTCATTGCGATGGGCGTGTTCGGCTACGGCGAGATCATCAGCAATCTGGCCAAGCCGGAAGACCAGCGCGAGGTGTTCACCGTCAAGGTGCAGGGCCTGTTCCCCACCCGCGAGGATTTCCGCAACCTGATACCGGCCGTGCTGCGCGGCACCGCGCTGGGGTCGATGCTGGGCATCCTGCCGGGTGGCGGTGCGCTGCTGTCGGCCTTTGCCGCCTACACGCTGGAGAAGAAGACCCGGCTGCGCCCCGGCGAAGTGCCGTTCGGCCAGGGCAACATCCGTGGCGTGGGTGCTCCCGAGGCCGCCAACAACGCCGGCGCGCAGACCTCCTTCATCCCGCTGCTGACGCTGGGCATTCCGCCCAACGCGGTGATGGCGCTGATGGTGGGTGCCATGACCATCCACAACATCCAGCCCGGGCCGCAGGTCATGACCAGCAATCCCGAGCTGTTCTGGGGGCTGATCGCCAGCATGTGGCTCGGCAACCTGATGCTGGTGGTGCTGAACCTGCCGCTGATCGGTATCTGGATCAAGCTGCTGAGCGTGCCCTACCGCTGGCTGTTCCCGTCCATCGTGCTGTTCTGTGCCGTGGGCGTGTATTCCACCAACAACAACACCTTCGACATCTGGATGGTGGCGTTGTTCGGGGTGGTGGGCTACCTGTTCTACAAGCTCAATACCGAGCCGGCGCCGCTGCTGCTCGGCTTCATCCTCGGCCCGATGATGGAGGAGAACCTGCGCCGCGCGCTGCTGCTGTCGCGTGGTGAATGGAGCGTGTTCGTCACCCGGCCGCTGTCGGCCAGCCTGCTCGCGGTGGCGGCGCTGCTGCTGGTGATCGTGCTGCTGCCGGTGGTGCGCAGCAAACGCGAAGAAGCGTTCGTGGACGACTGATACCCGCGGCCTTCCCAACCGGGCGGGCCGCCCGCCGGCGGTGCCGGAAAACGCGGCGTGCGCTGCGGCACAATGGCTGGCAGAGGGAGCCATGCCACTACACAACCACCCACAGCGCCACGCGCTGCACAACGAAATCCATGCCCGGCCGCCCGAGGCCATCACCCCGCCGCTGGTCATCACCCAGGTGGTGATGCTGGCCGACCCGGCCCAGCGCGATGCCAGCCGGGCCCATCTGGCGGTATTGCTGCGCAACCACCACCTTGCGCCGCCCGACGACCAGACCAACCACCTGCGCATCGAGCTGGGTGCGTTCCGCCTGCGCTGGGAGCTGCATACCGAATTTGTCAGCTACACCTTCATGCGCCCGCTCAGTGCCGACCCCTTCAGCGACCAGGGCTGCGTGACCGCGCTCGACGTGGTGCCGCGCGACTGGTTCGAGGCGCTGCCCGGCGAGAGCATCTCCTGCATGCACCTGTGGGTGCTGCCGAGCCGCACCTTCGGCACGCAGTCGCTGGTGCAGCGCGGCGTGCTGCAGGAGGACACCCTGGTTGCCTCCACCGTGGCCGACGGCCATGGCGAGGTGTACACCGATTTCGTGATCCATGCCGACGGGTTTTCGCGCATGGTGTTGCTGGTGGGCAGCGCCGCGCCGCGCCGGCTCGGCCGGCTGGTGCAGCAGCTCACCGAGATCGAAACCTACCGCATGGCCGCGCTGCTGGCATTGCCGGCGGCCCGCGAGGCCACCGCCGTGCTCGGCGGCGCCGAACGCGAGCTGGCCCATCTGGCCAATGCCATCCGCACCGCCAGGCGCTCCGAAGAGCCCGAGCTGCTGGACCGGCTGACCCGGCTGGCCGGCCAGGTGGAGGGGCAGTACGCCTCCACCCATTCGCGCTTCTCGGCCAGCAGCGCCTATTTCGACCTGGTGGACCGTCGCATCAACGACATCGCCGAGTCGCGGCTGGCCGGCATGCAGACCATCCGCGAGTTCATGCAGCGCCGGCTCACCCCCGCCATCAGCACCTGCGAATGGGCGGTGCGGCGCCAGCAAAGCCTGTCGGAGCGGGTGTCGCGCATCAGCAATCTGTTGCGCACCCGGGTCGAGATCGAGCAGCAGGTGGCCAGCCAGGAATTGCTGACCACGATGAACGCCCGGCAGGACCTGCAGCTCAAGCTGCAGTCCACGGTGGAGGGCCTGTCGGTCGCGGCCATCACCTACTACATCGTGGGGCTGGTGGCCTACCTCGCCAAGGGCGCCGAGAAGGTGGGCTGGCCGGTGGCGCCGGAAATCACCGCCGCGCTGGCCATTCCGGCGGTGGCCTTTGGGGTGTGGTGGTCGCTGCGCCGCCTGCACCACCGGCTGTTCAAGGGCTGATCCCCGCACGGCCGGCGGGCCGCTGCCGGCGCGACAGCCGGCCGGCCCGTTCGCTTTGATAATGGGGCCATGCCGTTCGACTACGCCAACCCCTACAGCAGCACCCGCATCCCCGTTTTTGCCCGCAATGTCGTGGCCACCTCGCACCCGCTGGCGGTGCAGGCCGGCCTGCGCATGCTGGGCAAGGGCGGCAACGCGGTCGATGCCGCCATTGCCACTGCAGCCACCATGACGGTGGTGGAACCCGTGAGCAACGGCCTGGGCAGCGATTCCTTCTGCATCCTGTGGGACGGCCAGCAACTGCACGGGCTCAATGCCTCGGGCCGCGCGCCGCAGGCCTGGACGCCCGATTACTTCCGCCGCAAGTACGGCGACGCCAGCACCGCGCCGCCCAAGCGCGGGCTGGATTCGGTCACCGTGCCGGGTGCGGTGGCGAGCTGGGTGGCGCTGAGCGAGCGCTTTGGCAAGCTGCCGTTTGCCGACCTGCTGGAGCCCGCCATCGACATTGCGCGCCGCGGCTACCTGCTCCCGCCGGTGGTGCAGCAGAAATGGGCGGCCGCCACGCCGGAGCTGGGCAGCCAGCCCGGCTTTGCGGAGGCTTTTTTGCCCTGGGGCCGGGCGCCGGAAGTGGGCGAGCTGTTCCAGTTTGCGTCGGCCGCACGCGGCCTGCAGGCGATTGCCGACACCAAAGGGCAGGCTTTTTACAGCGGCGCCATCGCCGCCGCCATGGCCCGCTTTGCCGCGCAGCACGGCGCCAGCCTCACGGTGGATGATTTCGCCCGCTATCAGCCGGAATGGGTCACGCCCATTGAGCAGACCTACCGCGGCCACACGCTGCACGAGATCGGCCCCAACGGCCAGGGCATTGCCGCGCTGATGGCGCTGGGCATCCTCGACCGGTTCGACGTGGCCGGGCTGCGGCGCGACGGCGTGGACAGCCAGCACCTGCAGATCGAGGCGATGAAGCTGGCCTTTGCCGATGTGTACCGCTACGTGGCCGAGCCATCGTCAATGGCGGTGACGGCCGCGCAGATGCTCGATGGCCACTACCTCGCCAGCCGTGCCAAACTGATCGACATGCACAAGGCGCAGGATTTCGGTGCCGGCAACCCGGCCAGGGGCGGCACCATCTACCTCACGGCGGCCGATGAAAACGGCATGATGGTTAGCTTCATCCAGAGCAACTTCATGGGCTTTGGCTCGGGCTGCGTGGAGCCGGAATTCGGCATCAGCCTGCAGAACCGCGGCCATGGCTTCAACCTCGACCCCAGCAGCGCCAATGGGGTGGCGCCGGGCAAGCGGCCTTTCCACACCATCATTCCCGCCTTCCTGACGAAAGATGGCCAGCCGGTCATGAGCTTCGGCGTGATGGGCGCCAACATGCAGCCGCAGGGCCATCTGCAGACGCTGGTGCGCATGCTCGACTACGGGCAGAACCCGCAGGCCGCATGCGACGCGCCACGCTGGCGTTTCAATGCCGGGCTGGAGATCAATGTGGAGGCGTCGATGGACACCGCCACGGTGCAGGGCCTGGCCGAACGCGGCCACCGCATGGAGGTCATCAACGACTCCTACCAGGATTTTGGCGCCGGCCAGTTCATCTGGCGCATGGGCGACCCGGGCCGTGAAGGCTACGTCGCCGCCAGCGACGCCCGGCGCGACGGCCAGGCCGCCGGCTTCTGAAGGCGCCCGTGGCCCAGGATTCCGAGTCAAATGATGCACTGGCCAGCGCCAATGCTGCCTCGGTAGCTAGCAAAAACGTAGTAACCGGGCTGGTGCTGGCGGTGCTGGGGGCGATTGCCTTCAGCGGCAAGGCCATCATCGTCAAGCTGGCCTACCGCTACGGGGTCGATGCGGTCACGCTCATCATGTATCGCATGCTGTTTGCGCTGCCCATCTTCACTGTGATGGCCTGGTGGGCCAGCCGCGGCAAGCCGCCGCTCACCGCGAAGGACTGGCGCGGCGTGGTGTGGCTGGGCTTTACCGGCTACTACCTTGCCAGCTACCTCGACTTTGCCGGCCTGGCCTATATCAGCGCCGGGCTGGAGCGGCTCATCCTGTACCTCAACCCCACGCTGGTGCTGCTGCTCGGCTGGCTGCTGTACCGCCGCAAGGTCAAGCCGGTGCAGGCGGTGGCCATGGCGGTGAGTTATGCCGGTGTGCTGCTGGTGTTTGCGCACGAGATCAACCTCGAAGGCGCCAACGTGGCGTTGGGCACGCTGCTGGTGTTCCTGAGCGCGGTGAGCTATGCGGTCTACCTCACGCACAGCGGCGAGCTGGTGCCGCGCCTGGGCTCGCTGCGGCTGGTGGGCCTGGCCACCACCGTGGCCTGCCTGTGCTGCCTGCTGCAGTTCGTGCTGCTGCGGCCGTTCAGCGCGGCGGTGGTGGCGCCGGAGGTCATCTGGCTGTCGCTGCTCAATGCCACGCTGTGCACCGCCGCACCGGTGCTGATGGTGATGATGGCCATCGAGCGCATTGGTGCCGGCGTGACGGCGCAGACCGGCATGGTCGGCCCGATGTCCACCATCCTGATGGGGGTGTGGATACTCGGCGAGCCGCTCAATGCCTGGGTGGTGGCCGGTACCGCGCTGGTGCTGGGTGGGGTGTTTCTGGTGTCGCGCTACGGGAGTCGTTGATGGGGATGTGGGGTCAGGAAAAAGTGCAGGGGATGCGGGGCCGGTGGCTCGCCGGCCTGTTGCTGGGGCTCGGGCTGGCAGGTGCCGCGCAGGCGGCCGGAGGCGATGCGGTGGGCAGGCCGCCGGCCGAGTCGCCGCTGGCTCGCAGTGCCGGCCAGTTTGGCGTGCAGCTGGTGCTCACGCCCGATGCCGCCGCGTTCGTGCGTGCCTGGAACGATGCCAGAACGGCCGCGCCGCAATTGCCCACCACCGGCACGGTGCGCCGGGGTGGAGCGGTGTCGGCCATGCTGGTGTTCCATGGCTGTGCCGCCAATGCCCGGGGAATGTGCGACATGGTGGTGGCCTACACCCTCACCACGCCCGGCGGGCAGAAGCTGCAGACCGGCAGCGGCGTGGTGTGGTCGGCCCCGGTGCCCAGCGGGCGGCTGCAACTGGGCCGGCGCAGCGCCACCATGCGCTTCGAGGCAGTGGATGCACCGGGCACCTACCAGGTTGGCGCGCTCGTGACCGACCGGGTGTCGGGCCGCAAGCTGGCGCTGGTGGTTCCCTTGCGGGTTGAATAGGGCGATGTCAGGAGCAACACCATGGATCTGGGAATAGCGGGGCGCTGGGCGCTCGTATGTGGCGCCAGCAAGGGCCTGGGCCTGGGCTGCGCACAGGCGCTGGTCCGGGAGGGTGTGCACGTGGTGGTGGTGGCGCGCGGCGCCCCGGCGCTGGAAACATCTGCTACGCAATTAATAGCTATAGCGCAAGAATCCGCGCTGGCCAGGGGCCAGAATGAATCTCCTGCACGTGTGGTGGCGGTGGCGGCCGACATCACCACCGAAGCCGGCCGCGCGGCAGTGTGGGCGGTGCGGCGGGATTTCGACATCGTGGTCACCAATGCCGGTGGCCCGCCGCCCGGCGATTTCCGGCAATGGGACCGCGATGCCTGGATGCGCGCGCTCGACGCCAACATGCTGACCCCGATCGAACTCATCAAGGCCACGGTCGACGGCATGGCGTCGCGGGGCTTTGGCCGCATCGTCAACATCACCTCCGGCGCGGTGAAGGCGCCGATCGACATCCTGGGCCTGTCGAATGGCGCGCGCAGCGGCCTGACGGGCTTTGTGGCGGGGCTTGCGCGCAGTGGCATTGCGGCCCGGGGCGTGACCATCAACAACCTGCTGCCGGGCGCTTTCGATACCGACCGCCTGCGCGGCACGCTGGCCGGCGCGGCGCAGAAAACCGGGCAGCCGCTGGATGTGGTGATGGAGGCGCGCCGCAGGAACATTCCCGCGCAGCGTTTCGGCAGCTCCGAGGAGTTCGGCGCCCTGTGTGCTTTCCTGTGCAGCCAGCAGGCCGGCTACATCACCGGCCAGAACCTGCTGGCGGACGGCGGCGCGTACCCGGGAACCCATTAGGAAAGCGCCGCATCGCTTCCGCGCTCCGGTGGTGTGCGGCGGGTCCGGCGCTTTTCTG
This sequence comes from Burkholderiaceae bacterium, assembly GCA_036405035.1. Classification (GTDB taxonomy): domain Bacteria; phylum Pseudomonadota; class Gammaproteobacteria; order Burkholderiales; family Burkholderiaceae_C; genus PCRC01. Next base: position 603 of record DASWYJ010000348.1, on the reverse strand, counting down.
GCAACCCGCGCCGGTGGGTGTGGCATATGCACGATCGGCAGGGTTACCCAGAGGCGCCAGTGCCACCTTGCGCCGCTATGATTTGTGGTTATTTGCTTATAACCATAAGGAGCCTGCCTTGCACGAAAACATTCCTTCCCTTCCCCGCCGTCACCTGCTGGCCGGCAGCGCCGCCACGCTGGCCGCGCTGGGCCTTGCCAGCTGGACACGCGGTGCCCAGGCGCAGACAGCCGCCGCCAGGCCGCTGCCCGCGTATGCGGCCTGGAAGGACGCCTCCAGCGTCATCGTGCACAGCGCCACCACCATCGAAACCAGGCGCAGCGCCTTCGGCACCAGCGTGATCACGCCGGGCGAGCAGCTCTACATCCGCAACAACCTGCCCGCGCCCGACGCGTCCATCCTGGCCGACCGCGACGGCTGGCAGATCGCCATTGAAGGTGTGCGCTACCCGGGCAAGCTGGCCGTGGGCCAGCTCAAGGCCATGGGTGTGGAAACGGTGGCCACCGTGCTGCAGTGCTCGGGCAATGGCCGTGGCTTCTTCCCGCACAAGCCCAGTGGCACGCCCTTGACGGTGGGCGCTGCCTGCTGCGTGGTGTGGAGCGG
>DASWYJ010000347.1:0-3676 GCA_036405035.1 Burkholderiaceae bacterium | reverse complement strand
GTCGATGGCTGCCACCACCTGGGCATTGATGATGGCGCGTTCCTCGAACGTCTTGTCGAGCTCCAGCTTGCCGATCACGGAGCGCAGCGAGGTTTGCGCCAGCTGCGAGATGGCGGCGATGTAGTTCGACGACCCGTAGCTGGCGCGCATCGCGTCCGTGACCTGGAAGTACAGAATACCGTCGACCTGCAACTGCGTGTTGTCGCGGGTGATGCAGACCTGGCTGGGCACGTCGAGCGGAATTTCCTTCAGCACATGCTTGTAGGCCACGCGGTCGACAAAAGGCACGAGGAAATTCAGGCCCGGCGTGAGTGTGCCGTGGTACTTGCCCAGGCGCTCGATGACCCAGGCGTGCTGCTGGGGCACCACCTTGACCGAGCGGCTGATGAAGATGACGGCAATGATGAACAGGACGATGGCGATTTCCATGGAGTTCTCCGGAAGGTGTAGCAGGTAAAGGTGTTCGGAATCAGATCTTTTCGAGTACCAGGCGGTTGCCCACGACTTCCTTCACGCGGTGCGCGCCAGGGGTGGCCGTTGCTGCATCCGCTGCCACGACGGTCCAGGCGGCACCGCGGTAGGACACACTGGCCGTGCCATCGCCATTCCAGGCCGGCACATCAATGGCGGAGCCGATGTCCATGTGGACATCGCTGTTGGCCCGTGCTGTGGCGCGCTGCGGTGTGCGGTCCCGCACCAGATGCCAGGCCACCACGGCACCGCCTCCCACCAGGGCGGCCGTGATGACCTGTACGGTCAGGCTGGCACCCGCGTGGGCCGCCAGGGCCGCTGCAACCATGCCAATGGCCACCATCAGCAGATAAAACGTGCCGGTCAGCAACTCGATCCCGACGACGACACCGGCTACCAGCCACCAGATGGTTGAATCTGCCATCACCGCTCCTGTCCTATTGTGTGCGAAGCACCACATTCTGGGACAAAAGGGGGGCGGTGCAAAGTTGGTGCCATCTAATTTCCTTACACTTCGCGACTGTCTTTGGCTTTTGGCTCTTTTGCGCGCAGCCCGCGCACCGAGGTTTGCATGAAATTCCGCTTCCCCATCGTCATCATTGACGAAGACTTCCGCTCTGAAAACACCTCGGGTCTCGGGATTCGTGCGATGGCACAGGCCATCGAGGCCGAGGGCTTCGAGGTGCTGGGTGTCACCAGCTATGGCGACCTGAGCCAGTTTGCCCAGCAGCAGAGCCGCGCCAGCGCCTTCATCCTGTCGATCGACGATGAGGAGTTCACCCTCGGCCCCGATCTCGACCCGGCCGTGCTCAACCTGCGCCATTTCATCGAGGAAGTGCGCCGCAAGAACCTCGACGTGCCGATCTACGTGTACGGCGAGACCAAGACCTCGCGCCATATCCCGAACGACATCCTGCGCGAACTGCACGGCTTCATCCACATGTTCGAGGACACGCCGGAATTCGTGGCGCGCCACATCATCCGCGAGGCCAAGAGCTACCTGGAGGGCGTGCAGCCGCCATTCTTCAAGGCGCTGCTCGACTACGCCGAAGACGGCTCCTATTCCTGGCACTGCCCCGGCCATTCCGGCGGCGTGGCGTTCCTGAAAAGCCCGGTGGGCCAGATGTTCCACCAGTTCTTCGGCGAAAACATGCTGCGTGCCGACGTCTGCAACGCGGTGGAGGAGCTCGGCCAGTTGCTGGACCATGACGGCGCCATCGGTGCCAGCGAACGCAACGCGGCCCGCATCTTCAATGCCGACCACTGCTTCTTCGTGACCAACGGCACCAGTACCAGCAACAAGATGGTCTGGCACCACACGGTGGCGCCGGGCGACGTGGTGGTGGTGGACCGCAACTGCCACAAGTCCATCCTGCACGCCATCATCATGACCGGCGCAGTGCCGGTGTTCCTGAAGCCCACGCGCAACCATTTCGGCATCATCGGGCCCATTCCCAAGAGCGAATTCGAGCCGACCGCCATCAAGGCAAAAATCCGCGCCAACCCGCTGCTCAAGGGCGTCGATGCCGATGAGGTCAAGCCCCGGGTATTGACGCTGACGCAGTCCACCTATGACGGCGTGTTGTACAACACCGAAACCGTCAAGGCCCTGCTCGACGGCTATGTGGACAACCTGCACTTTGACGAAGCCTGGCTGCCGCACGCGGCCTTCCACCCGTTTTACGGCAGCTACCACGCGATGGGCAAGAAGCGGGCACGGCCCAAGCACGCCGTGGTGTACGCCACCCAGTCCATCCACAAGCTGCTGGCCGGCATCAGCCAGGCCAGCCATGTGCTGGTGCAGGACTCGCAGACCGTCAAGCTGGACCGCCACCTCTTCAACGAGGCCTACCTGATGCACACCAGCACCAGCCCGCAGTACAGCATCATTGCCAGCTGCGACGTGGCCGCCGCCATGATGGAGCCGCCTGGCGGCACCGCGCTGGTGGAGGAAAGCATTGCCGAAGCGCTCGATTTCCGCCGCGCGATGCGCAAGGTCAGCGACGAATACGGCGACGACTGGTGGTTCAAGGTCTGGGGCCCGGACAAGCTGGTGGAAGAAGGCATTGGCCGTGCCGATGACTGGGTCATCAAGGGCGAGACGCGCAACGGCAAGGGCAAGGGCAGTGCCAACTGGCACGGCTTTGGCAAGCTGGCGCCCGGCTTCAACATGCTGGACCCGATCAAGTCGACCATCGTCACGCCGGGCATGGATCTGAGCGGCAAGTTCGCCAAGACCGGCATTCCGGCCAGCATCGTCACCAAATTCCTGGCCGAGCATGGCGTGGTGGTCGAGAAGACCGGCCTCTACAGCTTCTTCATCATGTTCACCATCGGCATCACCAAGGGCCGCTGGAACAGCATGCTGACCGCGCTGCAGCAGTTCAAGGATGACTACGACAAGAACCAGCCGATGTGGCGCGTGCTCCCCGAGTTCTGCCAGAAGTACCCGCGCTACGAGCGCATGGGCCTGGCCGACCTGTTCCACCACGTACATGCGCTCTATGCCAAATACGACATCGCCCGGCTCACCACCGACATGTACCTGAGCGACCTGACGCCGGCGATGAAGCCGAGCGATGCCTACGCCCACATTGCCCACCGCCAGACCGAGCGGGTGGAGATCGACCATCTGGAAGGCCGCATCACGACATCGCTGGTCACACCCTATCCGCCGGGCATTCCGCTGCTGATCCCGGGCGAGGTGTTCAACAAGAAGATCGTCGATTACCTGAAGTTCTCGCGCGAATTCAATGCCCAGTGCCCGGGCTTCGAAACCGACATCCACGGCCTGGTGGAAGAAGAGGGTGCCGACGGCAAGGTGCGCTATTGTGCCGATTGCGTGCGGGCTTGATCGCTACATATTTAATAGCTTTAGCGTGAGATTCCACGCTGGCCACAGCCCGATTTCCCTCTGAAAAAAGGCCGCGCAGGCGGTGGGGCCGGCAACCGCCCGCCTGGGGGCGTGTCAGGCTGCGTCGGGCTCGGCAATGCCGCCCACCACGTGGCTGAAACCACCGTCCACGTAAGTGATCTCGGCCGTCACGCCGCCTGCCAGATCGCTCAGCAGGAAGGCGGCGACGTTGCCCACGTCCTCGATGGTGACGTTGCGGCGGATCGGCGAGGCATCTGCCACCACGCTGAGGATCTTGCCGAATCCCTTGATGCCGCTGGCCGCCAGCGTCTTGATCGGGCCGGCGGAAAT
>DASWYJ010000346.1:0-15002 GCA_036405035.1 Burkholderiaceae bacterium | reverse complement strand
ATGCGCGGGAAGAACGCGGCCCGCGCGGCGCCAATGTTGGCGTTGGCCGCGCGCAGCTGCTGCTCGGCCGCCAGGATGTCCGGCCGGCGGATCAGCACCTCCGAGGGCAGGCCCGCCGGCAGATCACCGGGTGCCATCGCGCCATCGAGCCCGGCCACGGGTTCGGCCAGCTCCAGGCCGGCCGGCAGGGGCTGGCCCAGCAGCAATACCAGGGCGTTTTCGTCGAGCGCGCGCTGGCGCTGCAACTGCGCCAGCACCACGCGGGCACCTTCGGCCAGCGACTGGGCCTGGCGGTAGTCGATCTCCGACGAAGCCCCGTTGTCGAAGCGCAGCTTGACCAGCCGCAGTGACTCCTCCCGGGTGGCCAGCGTATCGCGGGTCAGCCGCAGCTGGGCCTCGTCGGCCAGCAGGTTCAGCCAACCGGTGGCCACGGCGGCCACCAGGCTGATCTGCGCCGTCTTGCGGCTTTCCTCGCTGGCCAGGTACTGCGCCAGTGCCACGTCCTTCAGGTTAGCCACACGGCCGAAGAAATCCAGCTCATAGGCAGTCGTGGTGAAACCCACGTTGTAGAGGCTGGTGATGCCCCCACTGCTGTTGGGCTGGCGGCTGCCGGTGGCGGCCGCGCTGATGGTGGGAAACTGGTCGGCGCGGCGGATCTGGTACTGCGCGCGCACCTGCTCGATATTGAGCACTGCCAGCCGCAGGTCGCGGTTGTTGGCCAGCGCGGTGGTGATCAGCCGCTGCAGCCGGGCATCGGTGAAGAAGCGCTGCCACGGCAGGTCGGCCACCCGCTCCTGGCCAGCGCCGGCTATGCCCCCGGGCCAGGCCGGCGCAACCGGCGGCGCCGGGCGTTCATGGACCGGCGCGAACGAGCATGCGCCCAGGCAGGCCGCGGCAACCGCGCCCAGCATTCCCCGTGCAATTGCCTTATGCATGGCCATTCCCCTGCCCCCCATTACCCTGCCCCTTTTCGGCACGGCCACCAAACAGCCGCCGCACCACCACAAAAAACACCGGCACGAAAAACACCGCCAGCACGGTGGCGGAGATCATGCCGCCCATCACACCGGTGCCGATGGCGCGCTGGCTGGCCGAGCCGGCGCCCGACGAAATGACCAGCGGCAGCACGCCCAGGATGAAGGCGAGCGAAGTCATCAGAATCGGCCGGAAGCGCAGGTGACAGGCCTCCAGCGTGGCCTCGATGAGGTCTTTGCCCTGCGCATGCAGCTCCTTGGCGAACTCGATGATCAGGATGGCGTTTTTCGCCGACAGGCCAATCACCGCGATCAACCCGACCTTGAAGAACACGTCGTTCGACAGCCCCCCGGCGAAGGCCCCGAGCAGCGCGCCCAGCACCCCCAGCGGCACCACCAGGATTACCGACAGCGGAATGGTCCAGCTTTCGTACAGCGCAGCCAGGCACAGGAACACCGCCAGCAGCGAGAACGCCAGCAGGATCACGGCCTGCGCGCCGGAGAGTTTTTCCTCGCGCGACTGGCCGGTCCATTCAAAGGCGAAGCCCGCCGGCAGCTGCTGCCCCAGCCGCTCCATTTCCAGCAGCGCGTCGCCGGTGCTGTAGCCCGGCGCGGCATCGCCGGCGATGCGGATCGACGGGTAGCCGTTGTAGCGGATGGTCTGTACCGGCCCGGTGATCCAGCCGGTGCTGGCAAATGCGGCCAGTGCCACCGGCCGGCCCTGCGTGTTGAGCACGTTCAGGCGCAGCAGGTCTTCAGGCTGCATCCGGTCCGGCGCATCGGCCTGCACGATCACCCGCTGCAGCCGGCCCTGGTTGATGAAGTCATTGACGTAGCTGGAACCCAGCGCGGTGGACAACACGCCGTTGATGGCGTCGAACGATACCCCCAGCGCGCTGGCGCGGTCGCGGTCGATCTTCAGTTCCAGCTGCGGCGCGTCTTCCAGGCCGTCGGGCCGCACCCCGGTGATGATCTTGCTCTGCGCCGCCAGCCCCAGCAGCTGGTTGCGAGCGGCCAGCAGCGCCGCGCGGCCGTTGCCACCCCGGTCCTGCAGGCGGTAGCTGAAGCCGGTGGCGTTGCCCAGTTCACGGATCGGCGGCGGACTGAGCGGAAAGATGAAGGCGTCGCGCACTCCGGACAGCGCACCCAGCGCACGGCTGGCCAGGGCCTGCGCCGAGCTGTCCTGGCCCTTGCGTTCGTCCCAGTCCTTCAGCGTGACAAAGGCCAGGCCGGCATTCTGGCCACTGCCGGCGAAGCTGAAGCCCATCACGCTGACCATCTTCTCCACCTCGGGCTGCTTGAGCATGTAGCTTTCCATCTGCTCCATCACCTTCAGCGTGCGCCCCTGGGTTGCACCCGGCGGCAGCTGTACGTTCACGAGCATGAAGCCCTGGTCTTCGTTGGGCAGGAACGACGACGGCAGGCGGAAGAACAGCCACGCCACACCGATCACCACCGCCCCGAAGATCACCATCATGCGGCCGGTACGGCCCAGCAGGCGGCTCACCTGGCGCTCATAGCCCTTGGCCGTGCGGGAAAAACCGCGGTTGAACCAGCCAAAGAACCCCGTCTTGGCATGGTGGTGGCCCGCCTCGACCGGCTTGAGCAGGTGGGCGCACAGCGCCGGCGTGAGCGACAGCGACAGGAACACCGAGAACAGCATCGAGCCCACCATCACCAGCGAGAACTGGCGGTAGATGTTGCCCACCGCACCGCCGAAAAATGCCATCGGCACGAACACCGACACCAGCGTGACCGTGATGCCGATGATGGCCGCCGTGATCTGCCCCATGGCCTTGCGGGTGGCATCGCGCGGCGACAGCCCCTCCTCGCTCATGATGCGCTCGACGTTCTCCACCACCACGATCGCATCGTCGACCAGGATGCCCACCGCCAGCACCATGGCAAACATGGTCAGCACGTTGATGGAGTACCCCAGCCCCAGCATCAACGCGAAGGTACCCAGCAGCGATACCGGCACCACGATGGTCGGGATCAGGGTATAGCGGATGTTCTGCAGGAACAGCAGCATCACCAGGAACACCAGCACCACCGCCTCGACCAGCGTCTCCACCACCTGCGCGATGGAAATCTTGACGAAACGCGAGCTGTCGTAGGGAATGTCGTACTTCACGCCGGCGGGGAAGTAGCGCTTGAGTTCCTCCATGCGTTCTCGGACGGCAGTGGCGGTGGCCAGCGCATTGCCGGTGGTGGACAGCTGCACGCCAATGCCGGTGGAAGGCCGGCCGTTGAGCCGCGCCGATGTGGCGTAGCTCTGGCCACCCAATTCGATCCGCGCCACATCCTTGAGCCGTACGGTGGCGCCGTCGGTGGTGGCCCGCAGCACGATGTTGCCGAACTGCTCCACGGTGCTGAGCTGGCCGGTCACCACCACATTGGCAAAGATGGGCTGGTCGGAAACGATGGGCAGATCACCCACCGTGCCCGAAGACACCTGCGCGTTCTGCGCACGGATGGCGGCATTCACATCGGCGGGAGACAGGTTGAAGCCAACCAGCTTTGCCGGATCGATCCAGATCCGCATCGCCCGCTCGGTACCGAACAGCTGGGCCTGGCCCACGCCCGGAATGCGCTGGATTTCCGGCAGCACATTGCGCGAGGCGTAGTCGCCCAGCAGCACCGGCGTATAGGCCGGATCGTCCGAAGACAGAATGGTGAACAGCAGGAAGTTGGCACGGGCCTTGTCCACCCGCACACCCTGCTGCGTCACCGCCGCCGGCAGCCGCGGCGTGGCGCGGCTGAGGCGGTTCTGCACATCAACCTGCGCCAGGTTGACATCGGTTTCCGGTTCGAAAGTCAGCGTGATCTGGCCGGTGCCGTTGGCCTGGCTGACCGATTCGGTGTAGATCAGCCCGGGCGAGCCATTCATTTCCTGCTCGATGACACTGATCACGCTGTCTTCCAGCGTCTGTGCCGAGGCGCCGGGATAAGTGGCCGACACCACGATGGACGGCGGAGCCACCGTCGGATACTGCGCCACCGGCAGTTGCTTGATGCCCACGCTGCCCAGCACAACCAGGAACAACGCGATCACCCACGCAAAGATGGGGCGGTCGATGAAGAAATTCGCCATGAAGCGGTGCCCCTTACTGGCTGGCAGCAGCGGAAGCCGGCTTGGCGGCAGCGGTCGGCGCGGATGCGGATGCCGAAGCAGCGGGCCGCCATGGCACCGGCTTCACCGGGGCGTTGGGACGGAGCTTCTGGAAACCATCCACCATCACCTGCTCGCCTGCCTGCAGGCCCCCCAGAATGACCCACTGCCCGGCCTGCGAGCCCCCCACCTTCACGGTGCGCTGCGCAACCTTGCCGTCACCCGCCACAACCATCACGGTATCGCCGCTGGACGACCGGGTCACGGCCTGCTGCGGCAACGTGATTGCATTGCCGGCCGTGGCCTGCTCCAGCTGCACCCGCACGTACAGGCCCGGCAGCAACACACCGCCGGGGTTCGGAACCTCCGCGCGCAGGGTGATCTGGCCGGTGCCCTGATCGACCGACAGATCGGAGAACAGCAGGCGCGCAGGTTGCGCGTACGGCGTACCGTCTTCCAGCAGCACACGCACGCTGGCCGCCTCGGAGCCGGTGGCACGCTTGAGCGCACCGCTGTCCAGCGCCTTGCGCAACTGCATCACTTCGGCCGCCGATTGCGTGAAATTGACATACATCGGATCAATCTGCTGCACCACTGCCAGCTGGGTGGATTCACCCTGCCCAACCAGTGCGCCCTCGGTCACCAGCGCCCGCCCGATACGCCCGGCAATGGGCGCCGTCACGCTGGCGTAGTCGAGATTGATTTTTGCGGTCTGCACTGCGGCGCGGCCCACGGCGACATCGGCCTCGGCCTGCTTCTGCGCCGCCACTGCGGCCGCATATTCCTGCTTGCTGACGGCATTGGCCTCCACCAGCGGCTGGTAGCGCTCAGCCAGCGCTGCGGCCTGCGCGAGATTGGCCTGCGCCCGTGCCAGGCTGGCCTGGGCACTCTGGTAGGTGGCCTGGTACGGAGCCGAATCAATGCGAAACAGCGGCTGTCCGGCGCGCACATTGCTGCCTTCCGTGAAAAGCCGCTGCTGCAGGATGCCTGCCGCCCGGGCCCGCACCTGCGCCACCCGCGACGCCTCCAGCCGGCCGGGCAGTTCCGTCAGCAAGCCCACGTCCCGCAAGGCCACCGTCACCACACCAACCTCGGCAGGTGGCGGCGCGCTGGCTGCCGATGGTGTGGGCTTGTCGCCCGCGCCGCAGGCGGCAAGGGCCAGCGCCAGCACGGCCCCCGGCAACAGGGACCACCCTCCACGGGCGGATTTTTTCTGGTTTTCGACGGGGTACAGGACTGGCATGCCGTTCTTTCGCAGACTGGGAAGGGAAACCGACAGCGGGGCGATGGCTCGGCAACGGATGCGTGGCGTGCCCGGCTTTTTCCGGCAACGGGAGTTTACATACATTTTTGAATGTATATTCGGAACAACCCTGAAACCACCCGCCGGGAGAATAGATTGTGGTCCGTCGTACAAGGGAAGAGGCACTTGCCACCCGCCACAGCCTGCTGGATGCCGCTGAGCTGGTATTCCACGCGCAGGGTGTGTCGCGCACCTCGCTGAGCGATATCGCGCAACAGGCCGGCACCACGCGCGGCGCCATCTACTGGCATTTCAAGGACAAGGCCGACCTGTTCAACGCCATGATGGACCGGGTCACGTTGCCGCTGGAGGCGTCCTTCCGCCAGGCCAGCCAGCCGGCGAATGCCGATCCGCTCGCCGGTATCCGCAAGGCGCTGCGCGATGCCCTGACCCAAACAGCCAACGACGCCCGCACCCGCCGGGTATTCGAGGTGGCAATCCACAAAGTGGAATACGTAGACGAATTGCAGGCCGTACGGCAGCGGCACCGCGCAATCCGTGCCGAGTGCATTGCACACATGGCAAACGGTCTGCGGCAGGCCGCACGCCAGCGCGGCCTGCGGCTGCCGGTTCCGGTGGCAACTGCGGCGCTGGGCCTGCACGCACTGGTGGACGGATTGATTCAGAATTGGCTGCTGGAGCCCGACACTTTCAATCTGGTGACGGCGGGCATGCGCGCGCTGGATGCCTATCTAGCGGGGCTGGGCTTTACCGCAGCCACCAGCAGCCTACCGCGCGGCGGCTGACAGCGCACAGACGACAGCCTGTCAGTGCAGGTGCCGCGGCTTGCGGCCGCCGCCATGGCTGGAGGGGCCTCCGCCCGGGCCGCGCGGCGGCTTGCCGAGCTGCATGGAACTGGCCAGCGCGTCGAAGCGCTTCTCGAAAAGGCGGTCGATGGCGGCCACGACCTCCCCCAGTTCCGAGCCGTCGAAATGGCGCTCCATCATTGCCACGGTGTCCTGCACCAGCAGGTCGCGCTGGACCTGCATGATGGCGGCCGGCGTAGGGCCCACAAAGTACATCGCAAAATCGTCGCGCGCTTCGGCCTCGTCGCGCTCGTCTTCTTCCTCGTCGAACTCGGTGTCGTAGAAGGTGACTTCGATCGGTGCGCCACTTTTGGCGAGTTCATTGAGCGCCATGCACATTTCGTCAACGGCCTGGCGGAAATCTTCATTGCCCTGCACGGTCCAGCACATCTGCAGCACATGCTCCTGCGCGTCGAACTGGAGGCCGGGCTCCTCTTCATACGCGCTGGCAGCGCCGTCGGCCAGCGATTTTGCGCCGGCATAGGTCCAGAGCGGCTTCAGCGCATCCTGCAGGTCATTCAGGGTTACGTCGGCGCGCAACGGCACTTCGCCATGCACGTGGATTTCAAAGGGGGTGTGGTAGCGGGGCATTGCAACCAATCTTAACCGGGAGTCCCGCCCTGCGCACCTCCATCATCACGCCGCATGGACCCGGCGTGTGAGATGCGCCAGCGCTTCCTCGACCTGGTCGATGAGCACCAGGCACAGATCACCCGGCTGCAGCTGCTCCAGCGCACGGTCAATGGCGAGAAACTCGCCCTGGATTTCCATCACGTCGCGGGTACGCTGTGCGCCAACCAGGCCTTCGCGCAGCAAACGCAGCACTTCACCGTCGGCACGGCCGCGCTGGCAGGCATCCTCGAACAGGACAACGCGGTCGAAAACTCCACCGAGTATGACCGTCTGTTCGCGAATATCCTGGTCGCGGCGGTCGCCCGCCCCGCTGATGACCACGGTCCGATGCCGGGCCGGCATGGCCTCCACGGCCGACGCAAGGGCACGCATCGCATCCGGATTGTGTCCATAGTCGGCGATGACGGTGGCACCGCGGTAATCCATGACGTTGAAACGCCCGGGCACCGTGCCCGCGTCGCTCACAAAGCTGGCCAGGCCACTGCGTATCGCATCCCAGCCCAGGCCGGCACCCCATGCGGCGGCAATGGCAGCCATCACGTTGTCGACCTGGAAACCGATGGTGCCGTTGCGGGTGATCGGGATGCCCCGCAGCAGGAAGCGCTCGCGGCGTGACCCTTCCGACGCCACGATGGCGTCGCCATCCACGTACACGGAACGACGGCCCTGGGCACGGTGGGTCGCCATGACGGGGTGGTGGCGGTCCGCAGCGAAGAAAATCACCTGTCCCTGGCAACTGGTGGCCATCGCCGCAGTGATCGGATCCGCCGCATTCAGCACGCCATAACCGGTGGGACCGACGTTCTGCACGATGACGCGCTTGAGCACCGCCAGATCGTCCACCGTAGTGATGTAGTTGAGCCCCAGATGGTCGCCCAGCCCCACATTGGTTACCACGGCGACCTGGCAGCGGTCGAATCCCAGACCCTCGCGCAGAATACCCCCGCGAGCAGTTTCAAAAACTGCGGCATCCACATCCGGATGCATTAGCACATTGCGGGCGCTGCGGGGGCCGCTGCAATCACCGCTGTCGATCTGCCGGCCGTTGACATACACGCCGTCGGTATTTGTCATGCCGACACGCAGGCCGCTGCTCGCAAGCAGGTGCGTGACCAGCCGCGCCGTGGTGGTCTTGCCGTTCGTTCCGGTAATGGCGATCACGGGAATCCGCCCATCGTCACCGGGTGCGAATACCTGGCCCACGATGGCTTCGCCCACGGGCCTGCCCTTGCCGAACGACGGCGACAGGTGCATGCGCAAGCCGGGTGCAGCATTGACTTCGACCACACCGCCCATCTGCTCTTCCAGCGGCCGCAGCACACTTTCGCACACCACGTCGACGCCGCAGATATCCAGCCCCACCATGCGCGCTGCGGCCACGGCGCGCGCGGCAACCTCCGGGTGCACATCGTCGGTCACGTCGGTTGCGGTTCCACCCGTGCTGAGATTGGCGTTGTTGCGCAGCACGGCACGCTGCCCCCGCTCAAGCACCGAATCCGGGCCCAAACCCTGCAAAGCCAGGCGGGCAACCGCAATATCGTCGAAGCGAATCTTGGTGAGCGAAGTGGCGTGGCCGTCGCCACGCCGGGGATCGGCATTGACCAGCTGCACGAGTTCACGCACCGTATGCACACCATCGCCAATAACCTGGGGGGGGTCGCGGCGGGCTGCCGCCACCAGGTGGTTTCCTACCACCAGCAGGCGGAAATCATTGCCAGGCAGGTATTGCTCCACCATAACGTCGCCAATCTCGATAGCGGCCTGGTAGGCCTGGTCGAGGTGCTCACGGGTGGTGATGTTGACCGTGACCCCTTTGCCCTGATTGCCATCCTGCGGCTTGATCACCACGGGCAGGCCGATCTCCTGCGCCACGCGCCAGGCCTCGTCGGCACTGTCTACCGGGCGTCCAAGGGGTACCGGTACGCAGGCCGCATGCAACAGCTGCTTGGTGAGATCCTTGTCCTGCGCAATGGCCTCGGCGACAGCACTGGTTGCATCAATCTCCGCCGCCTGGATGCGGCGCTGCCGCGAACCCCATCCGAGCTGCACCAGGCTGCCCTGGGTCAGGCGGCGCCACGGAATGCCCCGGGCTATTGCCGCCTGCACAATGGCACCGGTGCTGGGGCCAAGACGCTCGTCCTCATCGAGGTTGCGCAGGCGCGCCACTGCTGCCAGAAAATCGAACTCCGTGCCGGCGCGCGTTGCCTGGATCAGCTCCTGGGCCAGTTCCAGCGCCAACCGGCCCACGGCTTCCTCAGTGTATTCCACCACCACCTGAAATACACCGGCATCGACGGTACCGGCGGTCCGGCTGAACGTCACCGGACATCCCGCCTCGGCCTGCAGCGCCAGTGTCGCGGCCTCCATGACATGGGCCAACGACACAGGCCGCTGCTTGTCGGTCGACCGCAATACGCCAATGGCCGGAAACAGCGCGCGCAGCCGCGTCTCGAAACCGGGCAGTTCGGTCACGGCGCACTCATGCGGTTCACAGGCAATGATTGCCTCCAGCGCGGTGTGCCGGCTCCAGAGATTGGGCCCACGCAGGGCCCGGGTACGAGAGATGTCCATCAATCGATCTTTCTTGTACTGTCGGTTATGGCCCTGCCGGGCTCAGCCGGTCACCGCCGACCGGCGTGCAAGGGCAACCGGTGGCAATTGCCATTGGAAGGTTTCAATGCCTGCGGCGATCAGGTCCAGCGCAATGCCATGGGCCCATGCCACGGCGGTGGCAGCCAGCACCACGGCAACACGGCCATCCGAAATCACGGGCTCCCGGGCACCCTGGGCCATCAGCCCGGGCAGTGCGATGTGGTGCGAGTCCACGGTACCGCTGACCAGCGATAGCTGGTTTCCCCGCAGCAGCACGGCCCGCCCTCCCGCCTCACGGTGGGCCACAATCGACGGCGCCTGTGGATCTGCAGCGTACAGAATCACCCCACCATCGCACAGGGATCCGAGTTCCACCACGGCGGGATCCTCGGCATTCAGCACCGCAAAACCACCAGGTAGCACCACATCCACCTGGGTACGCAGCACCTTGGGAAGCTGTTCCCGCGCGGTGATATCGAATGCGCCCAGCGCTTCCGCACCATCCATATCAGTCACCACGCCAATATCACACCGGTCATAGGCCAGACCTTCCCGCAGAATGCAATCGGCCCCGTTCTCCAGTACCACCGCCTCGACCGCATGGTTCATCAGCAGGCGATGGCCAGCTGGCCAGTTGGCCTGGTCATGGGCGGAAACCTGTCGCCCCTCAAGAAACAGGCCGTCACGGCAAGCCAGTCCCACCTTCGCGCCACTCAGGTGCAGCAGCCAGGAAACCAGACGGGCAATCGTCTGGGTATCCCGCGTGCCGGCCACGCCGACCACCGGAATGCGCCCGGTCTCACCTTCGGGGAACAGGTGGTCCACAATGGCCCGGCCCACGGGGCGGGGAATCCCCTCTGCAGGCTTGAGATGCATCAACAGTCCGGGCCCGGCGTTGACTTCAACGATGGCACCGCCCTGCTCCTGCAACGGTTTTCCGATGTCCTGCGCAACGAGATCGACTCCGGCGACATCCAGACCCACCACCCGCGCCGCCAGCGATACCGCGTAGGCCACCTCGGGATGCACCTGGTCGGTGCAATCGATCGCCACGTTCCCGTTGCGCTGGATCAGCACCTGACGCCCCGCAGCAGGAACGGCGTCGGGCGTCAATCCCTGCCGCTGCAAATCGAGCAGAATGGCTTCGTCCTCCCGGGTCTCCACCAGATTCAGCGGAGCATCCTCGTTGAGGCCGCGCCGCGGATCGGTATTGAGTTGCATGTCGACCAGTTCAACCACGGTAGATTTGCCATCAGCCGTCACCCAGGCCGCTTCGCCACGTGCTGCAGCCACCACCTTGCCACCCACGACCAGCAGGCGGTGCTCATGCCCCCGCACGAAACGCTCGACCAGCACCTCGCTGCCATGCTCCTGCGCCAGCTCAAAGGCCGCATCCACATCTTTGCGCTCTTTCAGATCCAGCGATACGCCACGGCCATGGTTACCGTCGGTCGGCTTGATGACAACGGGCAAGCCGATATCCAGCGCGGCATCCCAGGCCGCCTGCGCGCTATCCACGATCTCCCCTTCCGGCACGGGAACCCCGCAGCCCTTGAGCAGGCTCTTGGTCAGATCCTTGTCATGGGCAATGCCCTCGGCAATTGCACTCGTACGCTCGGTTTCCGCCGTCCAGATGCGCCGCTGCGCCGCGCCATGGCCCAACTGCACCAGATTTCCGTCATTGAGGCGGAGGTGGGGAATATTGCGGTCGGTGGCGGCAGCAACAATGCAGGCGGTGCTGGGCCCCAGATAACAGGCGTCGATCTGGTCACGGACATCCGCCACCGCGCACGGAACTTCGAAGAGTTCGGCCCGAATGGCAGCCATCAGCAGCCGGAGCCCGCTGGCCAGCGCTGTCCTCGCCACCTGCTCGTCCCGGGCCCGGAAAACCATGCGGTACACACCACGCTGCGAGGTACTGCGGGTTTGGCCAAACCCGGTGGGCATTCCCGCCAGATTGAGCAGTTCGATCACCACATGTTCAAGAACATGCCCGCCCCACGTGCCTTCGTACAGCCGCTGAACGAAACCACCATGCTCACCCACACCACAGTGGTGCTCCACCAAGCCGGGCAAAAGTGCTACCAGCCGGTCCGGAAAACCCGGTAACAGATTGGACGGATAGTCCTCGAGAGCGCCCAGATCGAGCCACACTTCCAGTACGGGCCGGTATGTCCAGATATTCGGGCCACGCAGGTAATTGATGCGAAGCAGCTTGATATCGTCTGTTTTGTCCATGGTCTGCCGAAGGCTTCTAGGGTTCGCGGCACTCGGTTCGGGTACCTGCGGTGAAATGTATTTAATGTAGTGTGGTCGCGCCTGCTGTCGGCGGACTCCGCCAGTTTCGGCGAAAATCCTCGCCTCCAGAACCCGGGAGGCCAGAGTATTTCGCCCAGCAGTCGGGTTTCTGAACGCAACACATGCAACAACACCATCCAGTCGACGTTTCCAGCCCGAGCACCGGATTGGCCGAAACCACCTTGCGGACGCAACTTTCCAGCGATGAGAACGTGCTAGCGCTGCTTACGGTTGACCTCGATGCACAGCTTCGCTTCTCGCAGGGTCTGGTTGCACTGACCGATCGGGGCCTGTTGTCAACCAGCGGTTCGGGCACCGAATGGCAGCGCTGGGATCTGGCGCCTGGATTGTCACTGCGGCACACCGACCACGCGGGGGTAGGTACGCTGGAACTGCACGCACCACACACCCGCCTGGCGGTATGGCGCTTCACGCTGCTCCACAATCCGCAAATGCTCCGGCTTGCCGGGCTTTTCGAGCAGTTGCAGGCCGCGCAAGCATCCGGCGATGCGCTGGAAAACGGAGATGCAGCGGTCTGTCCCAGTTGCAAAACCCCGCTGCCACCCGATTCCGATGAGTGCCCGCTATGCAGCCGCGAAACGCAGGCCGTCCCTTCGACCTGGGTGCTACTGCGGCTTTGGCGCTTTGCGCGCCCCTATCGCAAGCAGCTGGCGGCCGGCTTTGCACTCACCCTGGCATCCACAGCCGCCACGCTGGTCCCCCCCTATCTCAGCATTCCGCTGATGGACGATGTGCTGATTCCGTTCCAGAACGGTAAGCAGATCGATCCCATGCTTGTTTTCGGCTACCTCGCAGGCTTGCTCGGGGCCGCCGTTGCCGCCTGGGGACTCAGCTGGGCCCGCACCTACCTGCTGGCACTGGTCTCCGAACGGATCGGGGCAGATTTGCGCACCACGACATTCGACCACCTGCTCGGCCTGTCACTCGACTATTTCGGGGGGAAGCGGACCGGCGATCTGATGGCCCGCATCGGCTCCGAAACCGACCGCATCTGTGTCTTCCTGTCGCTGCATGCCCTGGACTTCGCCACCGATGTTCTGATGATTTGCATGACGGCCATCATTCTCTTTACCATCAACCCGTGGCTTGCGGTCATCACACTGCTGCCCTTGCCGTTCATTGCCTGGATGATCCATGTCGTGCGGGATCGCCTGCGCACCGGTTTTGAGAAAATCGACAGGGTGTGGTCAGAAGTCAGCAACGTCCTGGCCGACACCATCCCCGGTATCCGGGTCGTGAAAGCCTTCGCGCAGGAAGCCCGGGAAGCACGCCGGTTCCGGGAAGCCAATCGCCACAACCTGGAAGTCAACGACCGGCTCAACAAGACCTGGGCACTGTTTTCCCCGACCGTGTCACTGCTCACCGAGATCGGACTGCTGGTTGTCTGGGCATTCGGCATCTGGCAGGTCTCGCGCAGCGAGATTACCGTGGGTGTGCTGACCGCATTCATTGCCTATATCGGCCGTTTCTATACACGGCTCGACTCCATGAGCCGCATCGTTTCAGTCACCCAAAAAGCCGCTGCCGGAGCAAAACGGATCTTCGACATTCTGGACCACGTCTCCAACGTCCCCGAGCCAAGCCAGCCAGTACCGACAGGCGCAGTACAGGGGCGCATAGAAATGCGTGGTATCGGTTTTCGCTACGGCAGCCGCGCTGTCATCCGGGGTCTTGACCTGGACATAGCCCCGGGGGAAATGATCGGGCTGGTGGGCCACAGCGGATCAGGCAAAAGCACATTGGTCAATTTGCTGTGCCGCTTCTACGATGTCACGGATGGCTCCATCCGCGTGGACGGCACCGATATCCGGCGTTTCGGCGTCGCCGACTACCGGCGGCATATCGGGCTGGTTCTGCAGGAGCCCTTCCTGTTTTTTGGAACAATTGCAGAGAACATCGCCTATGGCAAACCCGCAGCTACAAGGCATGACATCATTGCCGCTGCGAGGGCAGCCCACGCCCACGAATTCATCCTTCGTCTGCCGCATGGCTACGACTCGATCGTTGGCGAGCGTGGGCAGGGCCTTTCCGGCGGTGAAAGGCAACGTATTTCGATCGCCCGTGCGTTGCTGATTGATCCTCGTATCCTGATCATGGACGAGGCCACATCGTCCGTGGATACCGAGACGGAAAAGGAAATCCAGAAAGCGCTCGACAATCTGGTGCGGGGACGCACCACCATTGCCATCGCACACCGGCTCTCCACCTTGCGCAAAGCCAACCGCATTGTTGTGATGGACCGTGGCCTCATCGTGGAAGTGGGTTCGCACGATGAACTGCTGACGCGCAATGGCGCCTATTGGCGGCTATACCAGGCGCAGCTACGGCAAACGGAAACGGAGTTCGACATGCCCCTGGAGCCCCTTTCTCGGCCGCTGGCCGGGCAATCGGTGGAGATGCCATGATCGCTGACGATTTTATGCTCACACGCAACACTGCGGGCCGCCTGGTCCTCAGCGATGCCGCCGGCCTTTCCCATGTAGGGGTTGTTCCTGTACGCGCGTTTCCGCTGTCGGCGCCCGGAGAAAGCCTGTCGCTCGTCAGCGCCGAAGGGCACGAACTGGCCTGGATTGAACAACCACAGCAGCTACCCGAAGCAACACGGCAGTTGCTGGAAGAAGAGCTGGCACTTCGGGAGTTTCTTCCAGAAATACGGCAGATCAAACAGGTATCCACTTTCTCTACGCCCAGCACCTGGCATGTGGAAACGGATCGAGGACCGACCCATTTCGTTCTGCGCGGGGAAGAAGACATTCGCCGGCTGGGAGATTCCGGCCTGCTGATCACCGCCGAACACGGTGTTCATCTTGTGGTGAGCAACATGCGTATGCTGGACAGGCCTTCGCGCAAACTGCTTGAGCGTTTCCTTTGAAATTCTTCGCTGCAGCGCGGCCTATGCCTGGCGGTGCCGATAGCTACACTATGCCGTGAAGTCATCGTGCCCGGGTGGTGAAATTGGTAGACACTGCGGACTTAAAATCCGCCGCTTTCCAGCAATGGGGCGTACCGGTTCGACCCCGGTCCCGGGCACCATACGGCTCTTTAGCTATGAAAGATATAGCTAAGCATCGGTATGTTCCGCATCGCTTTCTGCAGTTGCGCCGCGATGAATTCATCTTGTCGGCATGTGCACAGTAGCGACGTGCCAACTGCACCACACCAAAGGCGCAGAACGAAAAAAGGGCAGCACCTTGAGGTGCTGCCCTTTTCATTTGGAGCGGGAGAAGAGTCTCGAACTCTCGACCTCAACCTTGGCAAGGTTG
>DASWYJ010000345.1:0-11620 GCA_036405035.1 Burkholderiaceae bacterium | reverse complement strand
CCACCAGGCTCAGGCCCGACTGCACCATGGCCACGCCGGTCATCAGCCCCCAGGCCGCCATGCCGGGCGCGACCGACAGCATGTCGCGCACCCCCGCCCGGAACTCCGGATGCGCGTAGGTGCGGCGGTCGCAGTACACGGTGCCTCAGGCCGGTGCGCCCGTACTGGAACGGCCCAGCACCTGGCCGGGCAAGAGCGCAAAGCCGCGCAGGAACTCGGCCACCGGCAGGCGCTTGCCACCCGCACGCTGCAGCTCGGTGAGCCGCAGCACGCCCTGGCCACACTGCACCACCACGCCAGCGGCATTTACAGACAAAATCGTGCCGTGGCCAGCGCCATTGCTATCAGTTTCGCTATCTATTTCAGAGCGCCACACCTTCACCACCTCGGCGCCGAGCTGGGTCGCCGCAGCCGGAAACGGGTTGAAGGCGCGCACCCGGCGGGCAATCGCAGCGGCCGGCAGCGACCAGTCGATGGCGGCTTCGTGCTTGTCGATCTTGTGCGCATAGGTCACGCCCTCGGCCGGCTGCGGGCGCGGCACCAGCCCGCCGCAGGCCGCGATTTCCAGCGCCTCCACAACCAGCCGCCCGCCCAGCGCGGCCAGCCTGTCGTGCAGCGTCGCGGTGGTGTCGGCCGGTGCGATGGCGATGCGCTCGACCAGCAGCATGTCGCCGGTATCGAGCCCGGCATCCATCTGCATGATGGTGATGCCGGTTTCGCTGTCACCTGCCTCGATGGCGCGGTGGATAGGCGCCGCGCCACGCCAGCGCGGCAGCAGCGACCCGTGGATATTGAGGCAACCCCGGGGCGGCACGTCCAGCACCCACTGCGGCAGGATCAGCCCGTAGGCCGCAACCACCATCACGTCGGCGCGCGCCGCCACGATGGCATCGCGCGCCGCAGCGGCGTCTTCGGGGAATTTGCCGTCGAGCCGCAGGCTGCGTGGCTGCGCCACCGGGATGTGCTGCGCCAGCGCAAACTGCTTGACGGCCGAGGCCTGCAGCTGCATGCCGCGGCCGGCCGGGCGGTCGGGCTGGGTCAGCACCAGCGGCACGGTGAAGCCGGCGGCCACCAGGCGCTCCAGCGCCACGCGGGCAAATTCCGGTGTGCCCGCGAAGATGACCCTCAACGCCGCTCCTCGCGCTGGGCCTTGACCATCTTGGTCTTGATGCGGTTGCGCTTGAGCGGCGACAGGTATTCCACGAACACCTTGCCGAGCAGGTGGTCCATCTCGTGCTGGATGCACACCGCCAGCAGGCCGTCGGCCTCCACCGTATGGGGCTTGCCGTCGGCGTCGAGCGCACCAACCTTCACCGCCACCGAACGGGCCACGCCGTCGTAGATGCCGGGCACCGACAGGCAGCCTTCGTCGGCCAGCTGCGTTTCCGGGCTGGCCCAGAGCAGTTCGGGGTTGATGAGTACCAATGGCTGATTGCGCTCTTCGCTGGTATCGATCACGATCACCCGCTCATGCACGTCCACCTGCGTGGCGGCCAGGCCAATGCCGTTGGCGTCATACATGGTCGCGGTCATGTCGGCCACCAGCGCACGGATACGGGCATCCACTTCGGCAACCGGGCGGGCCACGGTATGCAGACGGGCATCGGGATAAACAAGAATGGGCAGTATGGCCATGGGAGCAGATGGAAAAGATGTCGCTATTTTCGCTACTTTGGAACGGTTTCGCTCGCCGCGTGGCCAGTAGGCGTTGCCCATTCATGGCCTTCAGCGCAGAATCTGGCGACATTCGCGTCGATTTCCACCGCCCGGATACCAGCCCCCCGCGGGCCGGCAGCCCGGCGGTTCAGAGGCTCAGCTTGAAACAACAACAAAACCGCCACCATTCCATGGGCCCGGTGGGCACCCTGCGGGTGCTGGCCCTCTCCCTGGCCTCGCTGGCCACCCTGGCGGCAGCCACCGCCCAGGCCCAGGTCTCCCGATTCCCGATCACGCCAGGCCAGCGCGCCACCGCCCAGCAGGTGGCCGAGGCCGGCGTGCCGCTGAGCGAACTGGCCCCCAACGCGCCGGACGCCTACACGGTGAAGCGGGGCGACACGCTGTGGGCCATTTCCGGGCTGTTCCTGCGGAGCCCGTGGCGCTGGCCCGAGCTATGGGGCATGAACCTGCAGGAAATCCGCAATCCGCACCTGATCTACCCCGGCCAGGAGCTGTACCTCGACAAATCGAACGGGCGCGCCCGGCTGCGCTTTGGCCGACCGCCCGTCCCCGGCGCCAGCGTTGCGGAGCCGGCGGTGGACCCGAATCCGGTGGGCGTGGTGAAGCTGTCGCCCGGCATCCGTGCCACGCAGCTGGGCGAGGCCCCCATTCCCACGCTGGCGCCCAACCTGACCGAGCCCTTCCTGTCGGATGCGCTGATCGTCGAGCTGGCCGAAGTCAATGCGGCACCCCGCATCGTGGCCGCACAGGAAGGCCGCGTGATGCTGAGCCGGGGCGACCGCGCCTATGCCCGCGGCCTGCCGCCACCCGGCGCGGCGCCGCGCTACTACCGCATCTTCCGCAACGCCACGCCGCTGAAAGATCCGCGCACCGGCGAAATCCTGGCCTACGAGGCGCAGCTGGTGGGCCGCGCCGAGGTGATGCGGCCCGAAACCACCCGCGAACAGGCCGCCAGCGGCGACACGCCGGTGACCGACATCATCCCCGCCACCATCGACATCCTCGACGCCAAGGAGGAAATGCGGGTGGGCGACCGGCTGCTGCCCGAGCCGCCGCGCGAGTTTTCCACCTACGCGCCACGCGCGCCGGGGGTGGGGGTGGATGCCCGGGTGGTTTCGGTCTATGGCAGCGCGGTGAAGTTCGCCGCGCAGAACCAGGTGGTGGTGATCAACCATGGCGCCCGCGACGGCCTGGTGCGCGGCGATGTGCTGGCCATCCTGAAGGAAGGCGAGCGCCTGGTGGACCGCACCGACCCGGCCAAGCCCACCATCCAGCTGCCCGACGAACGCAACGGCCTGCTGATGGTGTTCCGCACCTTCGAGCGGGTGTCGTACGCGCTGATCCTGCAGATCACCGACGGGGTGAAGGTCGGCGACCGGCTGATCAACCCGCGCTGACCCGCGCGAGCGCCCCACCCGACGCGCCATGGACCGCGACGAACTGGCCGGCTGGCTGCGGCTCACGCTGACGCCCGGCGTCGGCCCGGACGCCGCGCGCCGCCTGCTCGCCGCCTTCGGCCTGCCGGAAACCCTGTTCACCCAGCCCCCGGCGGCGCTGCGGCAGGTCGTCAGCGCCGCCCAGGCGCTGGCGCTGGCCCAGCCGCCCGAGGGTTTTGCCACGCAGCTGCAGGCCACGCTCGACTGGCTGGGCGCCGGCAGCGACCGCCGGATCGTCGCGCTGGGTGACCCCGGCTACCCCGCCGCGCTGCTGCAGCTGGAAGACCCGCCGCCGCTGCTCTATGCCGTGGGCAGCCTCGCGCCCGACGCCATCGGGCCGGCGCTGGCCATCGTGGGCAGCCGCAACCCCACGCCGCAGGGCGCCGACAACGCGCGCCAATTTGCCCGCAGCTTCAGCGATGCCGGGCTGGTGGTGGTGTCGGGGCTGGCGCTGGGCATCGACGCCGCCGCCCACCTGGGCGCACTCGAGGGCACGGGTGCCACCGTGGCGGTGGTGGGCACCGGGCTCGACCGGGTCTATCCCAGACAGCACCACGAACTGGCCCACCGCATCGCCACACGCGGCGCCATCGTCAGCGAATTCGCGCTGGGCACCCCGCCGCTGGCCCACCATTTCCCGCGCCGCAACCGCCTCATTGCCGCGCTCAGCCAGGGCACGCTGGTGGTCGAGGCGGCGCTGCAGTCGGGCTCGCTGATCACGGCCCGGCTGGCCAGCGAACAGGGCAAGGAGGTGTTTGCGATTCCCGGCTCCATCCACGCACCGCAGGCCCGTGGCTGCCATGCGCTCATCAAGCAGGGCGCCAAGCTGGTCGAGTCGGCACAGGACGTGCTGGAGGAGTTGCCCGCATTTGCTTCAATTTCAGTAGCAAATAAGCCAGCATCCACGCTGGCCACGGGCCAAAATGATGCTGAAAATGCCCTGCTGGCCGCGCTCGGCCACGATCCGGCCAGCCTGGACGCGCTGCAGGCCCGCACCGGCCTGCCCACCGCCAGCCTGCAGGCCCAGCTGCTGGCGCTGGAACTGGAAGGCCGGGTGGTGCGGCTGCCGGGCGGCCTGTTCCAGCAAATGGCCACAGCGTGAGAAAAAACCCACACGAACTGTGTACTTCCGTACACAGGGCGCCCCGGGTTCTGCGCTATATTGGGGCCATGTTCGAAGTGCTTGTGTATGTCTATGAAAACTACTGGCGCGGCGATGCCTGCCCGGAGTTGCCACAGCTGGGACGCAAGCTGAGCGCGCTGGGCTTCGAGCCCACCGAGATCGAAGAGGCCCTGCTCTGGCTGGACGGCCTTAACCTCGCGGCCAACGCCAGCGTGGACGACAACGCCATCCACCCGCCATCGCCCCACAGCCTGCGCATCTATTCGGTGCAGGAACAGGACCACCTGGGCGCGCAATGCCTGGGCTTCATCAGCTTCTTGGAAGCTGCCGGTGTGCTGCCGGCGGAAATGCGCGAGATCGTCATCGACCGCGCCATGGCCGCGCCCGGCGACCCGGTTTCGGTCGACGACCTGAAGATCATCGTGATGATGGTCTACTGGCGTTTTGGCAAGGAGCCGGACTCGCTGATCCTGGACGAGCTGTCGGACGACCACGCGGGGCGCATCGCACACTGATGCGGCCCGCCGCGCAGGTGTCTGCGGCCCCGGCAACCGGCAGCGTTGCGCCGCCCTTCCCCTGTTGGGGGTTCACCTGGCTGGAGTGTGCATGACAACAACCGCGGTTGCCTCCGACGACGCGATCTTTGCCCGTTTTTCCGATGTGCTCGCCACTGCTGGCGTACGGGCGGCGCTGGCGTACCTGCTGCACCTGACGGACTACCGCTTCATCGGCATCTTCCGCTTTTCCCACGGCATGGCCACGGCGGCCGTGCACTATGACCGGGAGAATCCGGCCGCCACGGGTACCGACGAAGTGCCCGAAAACACCACCTACTGCTGCTATGTGCGGGATTCGAGGGGCGCCTTCATGACCGCCGATGCCACCGGGGATGCCCGGCTGGCCGGCCACCCCAGCCGGCAGGCGGTGCCGGCCTACTGCGGGGTTCCGGTGCTTGATTCTGCCGGCACGCTGCTGGGCAGCCTGTGCTTCTACGACCTGGTCCCGCGCGACCCGGGGCAGGTCGATCTGCCGCTGCTGATCCGGGTGTCGAGTGCGCTGGCATACGGCGGCCATGTGCCGCCCTATCCTGCCCGCCAGGGGCCTGCGCGCTAGACCACCGCGCCGTCGTCGGTCGCGCCGTCCTTCTTGGCGACCGGCTTGATCAGGTCCTCGCGCTTCAGGCCCAGCCACATCGTGATGGCGGCGGCCACGAAAACCGACGAGTAGATGCCGAAGCAGATGCCGATGGTCAGCGCCATTGCGAAGTAGTGCAGCGTGGGGCCGCCGAACAGCAGCATCGAGAGCACCATGATCTGCGTGGAGCCGTGGGTGATGATGGTGCGGCTGATCGTCGACGTGATCGCGTTGTCGATGATCTGCTCGGTATCCATCTTGCGGAAGCGCTTGAAGTTCTCGCGGATCCGGTCGAAGATCACCACCGATTCGTTCACCGAGTAGCCCAGCACCGCCAGCACCGCCGCCAGCACGGAAAGCGAGAACTCCCACTGGAAGAAGGCAAAGAAGCCCAGGATGATAACCACGTCGTGCAGGTTGGCGATGATGGCGGCCACCGAAAACTTCCACTCGAAGCGGAAGGCCAAGTAGAGCATGATGCCGGCGATCACGAAGGCGAGCGCCTTCAGGCCGTCCTCGACGAGTTCCTTGCCGACCTGCGGACCGACGAACTCGACGCGGCGCTGCACCACGCCGGCGTCGGTCGCCTTCAGCGCGGTCATGACGGCTTCGCTCTGCTGCGCCGAAGTCTGGCCCTTCTGGGCCGGCAGGCGGATCATCACGTCGCGCGCGGTGCCGAAAGTCTGCACCTGCACGTCCTGGTAGCCGAGCTTGGCAACTTCCTCGCGGATCTTGCCGACGTCGGCGGCCTGGGTGTAGGCCACCTCCATCACGGTGCCGCCGGTGAACTCCACCGACAGATGCAGCCCGCGGGTAGTGAGGAAAAAGACGGCAGCAAAAAAGGTCAGCGCGGAAATGACGTTCAGCACCAGCTTGTGGCGCATGAACGGGATGTCGCGGTGGATGCGGAAGAATTCCATGGTGTCTGTTCCTTCCGGTCAGTTGGCACGCGCCGGTTTGGACGCACCGTTGTTGCCCGGCCGCCACACGGTGCCGATGGACACGCTCTTGAGCTTCTTCTGCCGGCCGTACCAGAAATTGACGAGGCCACGCGAGAAGAACACGGCGGAGAACATGCTGGTCAGGATGCCCAGGCAGTGCACCACGGCAAAGCCGCGCACCGGGCCGGAGCCGAAGGCCAGCAGCGCCACGCCGGCAATCAGCGTGGTGATGTTGGAGTCGAGAATGGTGGCCCAGGCACGCTCGTAGCCGGCATTAATGGCCGCCTGCGGTGAAGCGCCGCCGCGCAGTTCCTCGCGCACCCGTTCGTTGATCAGCACGTTGGCGTCAATGGCCATACCGAGCGCCAGCGCCATGGCCGCCATGCCCGGCAGCGTGAGCGTGGCCTGCAGCATGGACAGCACCGCCACCAGCAGCAGCAGGTTCACCGCCAGTGCAATGCCGGAGAACAGGCCGAACAGCATGTAGTACACGGCCATGAAGGCCACGATCACCGCAAAACCCCAGGCCACGCTGTGGAAACCCTTGGTGATGTTGTCGGCGCCCAGGCTGGGGCCGATGGTGCGTTCCTCGATGATTTCCATCGGCGCGGCCAGCGAGCCGGCACGCAGCAGCAGCGCGAGGTCGCTGGCTTCACTGATGCCCATGGCACCGGAGATCTGGAAGCGGGTGCCCAGCTCGCCCCGGATGTTTGCCACCGAAATCGCCTGCCCCTTCCCCTTCTCGAACAGCAGAATGGCCATGGGCTTGCCGATGTTCTCGCGGCTGATGTCGCGCATGATCCGGCCGCCCTTGGCGTCCATGGACAAGGTGACGCTGGGTTCCTGTTTTTCGGAATCAAAGCCCGCCTGCGCGTCGGTCAGGTTCTCGCCGGTTGTCAGCACCTGCTTCTTCACGATCACAGGGCTGCCCGAAGTACCCGGGTATCGCTCGGTCCCGAAGGGCACCGGGCCGCTGCCCGCCATGGCCGCGCGCGCTTCGGCGCTGTCTTCGACCAGGCGCATTTCCAGTGTGGCGGTACGGCCCAGGATGTCCTTGGCCTTGGCGGTGTCCTGTACGCCGGGCAGCTGCACGACGATGCGGTCCAGCCCCTGCTGCTGGATCACCGGCTCGGCCACGCCGAGTTCGTTGATCCGGTTGTGCAGCGTGGTGATGTTCTGCTTGAGGGCCTGCTCCTGGACCCGGCGCGTGGCCTCGGGCCTGAAACTGGCGGTGAGCTTGAATTCACCGCCATCGGGCGCACCCACGGCCTGCAGGTCGGCAAACTGGTCGACCAACAGGTTCTTTGCGGCCTCCAGCGTGGCGGCCTCGCGGAATTTCACTTCGATGGTCTGGCCATTGCGGGTGATGCCGCTGTGGCGGATGTTTTTCTCGCGCAGCACGGTGCGCAGGTCGCTGGCCAGCGAATCGGCCTTCTTGGTCAGCGCGGCCTGCATGTCCACCTGCAGCATGAAGTGCACGCCACCGCGCAGGTCCAGCCCCAGGTACATGGGCGCGGCGTGCAGCGCGGTCAGCCAGGCCGGCGAGCGCGACAGCAGGTTGAGCGCCACCACGTAGGACGGGTCGCCCGGCGTGGTGTTCAGCGCCTTCTCGATCGCGTCGCGCGCCTGGAGCTGCACGTCGGTCGATTCGAAGCGGGCCCGGACCGAGGTGCCTTCGAAGCTGACGCCATCGGTGGGCACGCCGGCGGCCTTCAGGGCCTCGGTCACGCGGTCGGCGGTGGTGTCGTCGACCTTGAGGGTAACCTTGGCACTCGATACCTGGACTGCGGGGGCTTCACCAAAAAAGTTGGGAAGGGTGTAGATGGCCCCTACCAACAGAGCGATCAGAATGATCGCGTATTTCCAGACCGGGTAACGATTCATGGCCGTGCTTCGCTGAAGAAAAAGAGGCCGCTGGGCCTCAGATGGAGCCCTTGGGCAATACCTGCACCACCGCGTTGCGCTGCACCTGGACTTCCACGCCGGGGGCGATTTCCAGCGTGATGTGGGTGTCGCCGAGCTTGCTGATTTTGCCCAGCAGGCCGCCAGCGGTAGCCACTTCGTCACCCTTGGCCAGGGCCGCAACCATGGCAGCAGCCTCCTTCTGGCGCTTCATCTGCGGGCGGATCATGATGAAGTACAGCGCACCGATCATCACGACCGGCAGCGCCAGCTGGGCAATGTCAAAACCACCAGCGGCAGCGGCAGGAGCTGCCTGGGCAAACGCAGAAGAAATAAACACGGGAAGACTCCAGGTAAGGGGCGGAAACCCGCCATGCGGTCCCGCATGGCGGAACCAACGGGCAATCCGGGATTGTATGCGGCACATCCCGGCCCGGGCCGCCGCTATTCCCGGCCGGCCAACAAGCCTTTTGGCAAGCACCGTGGCCGGGGTGCGGGGGACGTGATCACTGCGTTGTCATCGCCGCTTCATCTGGGTTGCCTAGATTGGTGACTTTCCAGAATCGCCCATGCACCACACCCTCTCCATCGGCGCGCTCGGCCTGCTGCTGGCACTGGCCGCCTGCGGTGGCGGCGGAGACGCTCCCGCCGACCCGGCACCCCCCGCGCCACCGGCTGGCAACGCCGTGCGTGGCCGTGCGATTTACCAGACCATCTGCATCAATTGCCACGCGGCCAATCCGGTGGACGACCGCCGGGGCCTGCACCGGGCGAGCAGTTCCACCATCCTGCACGCGGTTCAGGCCGTGAACCAGATGCGTTTCCTGCGCGACACCATTGGCGCGCAGGAAGCGGCCGATCTGGAAAGCTGGCTGGCCAATCCGGTCTGATCACCCGCTAGCGGTACGCCGCCCGCAGCGCAGCCCACTTTTCGCGCGCTGCGGCCAGGTGCCGGGCCTTCACATGGCCAAAACCCTTGATCTGTTCCGGAATGCGGGCCAGCGCCACGGCGGCGGCATGGTTGGACAGGCTCAGCGTCGGCAACAGATCGTCGATGCTGGTACGGTACTCGGCAATCAGGGCACGCTCCATCCTGCGTTCCTCCGTATGGCCGAACACGTCGAACACGGTGCCGCGCAGGAAGCGGAGCGGCGCCAGCAGGCGGAAAGCCGGCAACATCCAGGAACCGAACTTCTGCTTCTGCAACTCGCCACGCCCGTTCTTCTTCGCCAACAGCGGCGGCGCGAGGTGGTAATTCAGCCTGAAATCCCCCTCGAACTGCGCGGCGATGCGGGCGTGGAAGGCGGTGTCGGTGTGCAGCCGCGCCACTTCGTACTCATCCTTGTAGGCCATGAGCTTGAACCGGTAGCGCGCCACGGCTTCGCTGAGCGTGGTTTTGCCAAGTGGCGCCTCGGCCAGCCGCACTCTGTCGACAAAGGCCTGGTACTGCGCGGCGTAGGTGGCATTCTGGTAGCCGGTAAGGAACGCCACACGACGGGTCACCAGGTCGGCCAGGGTTTCGCGCTTCTGGAACTGGATGACCTGTGCCGGCGCCAGCAGTTTCACCACGCTGGCCGTATCGACCGCCGCGCGGCGGCCCCAGGCGAACGCGGCCTTGTTGGCATCCACCGCCACCGCATTGAGCTCGATGGCGCGCTGCAGCGAGGCCAGCTCCAGCGGCACCCAGCCCTTCTGCCAGGCATAGCCGAGCAGCATGGGGTTGGTGTACAGGCTGTCGCCCATCAGCTTCACTGCGGCCGCGTCGGCGTCGAACGCGCCCACGGCTTCCGGGCCCACGGCCTGGGCGATGGCGGCCACGCAGGCCTCGGCCGGGTTTTGCCAGTCGGCGTTTTTCACGAAGGCCGCGGTGGGCGTGCTGTGGCTGTTCAGCGCGACGTGGGTACGGCCGCCGCGCATGCGCAGCGCGGTTTCCTTGCCGGCGGCAACGATCGGGTCGCAGCCAATGACCAGATCGGCCGCGGCCATGCTGACGCGGGTGGTGCGGATGTCATCCTGGTGGCGGGCAATCAGCACATGGCTCCAGGTCGCGCCGCCCTTTTGCGCCAGGCCGCCGGCGTCCTGCGTGACGATGCCCTTGCCTTCCAGGTGCGCGGCCACGCCGAGCAGCTGGCCAATGGTGATGACGCCGGTGCCGCCCACACCCGCCACCACAATGCCCCAGGCGCCTGCATCGAGCACCGGCAGCACGGGCACAGGCAGCGCGCCGCCAAACAGGGTGTCGTCAAACGGCGAAGCCTTTTTCTCGCCCTTGGCTTTCTTCTTGAGCTGGCCGCCTTCCACCGTGACAAAACTCGGGCAGAAGCCCTTCACACAGCTGATGTCCTTGTTGCAGGTGCTCTGGTTGATGGTGCGCTTGCGGCCGAACTCGGTTTCCAGCGGCTCCACGCTCAGGCAGTTGCTCTGCACGCCACAATCGCCGCAGCCTTCACACACCAGCTCGTTGATGACCACCCGCACCGCCGGGTCCACCAGCGTGCCGCGTTTGCGGCGGCGGCGCTTTTCGGTGGCGCAGGTCTGGTCGTAAATGATGACGGTGGTGCCCTTGATCTCGCGGAAGGCGCGCTGCACCGCGTCGAGCGTGTCGCGGTGCTGGATGGCGATGCCTTCGGGGATGCCCCGGATGCCGCTGTATTTCTCCGGCTCGTCGGTCACGATGGTGATGCGCGTTGCGCCCTCGGCCCGCATGCTCTGCGCGATCTGCACCACGCTGTGGCCTTCGGGCCGCTCGCCCACCTGCTGGCCGCCGGTCATGGCGACCGCGTCGTTGTACAGGATCTTGTAGGTGATGTTGACGCCGGCCGCAATGCTCTGGCGCACGGCCAGAATGCCGCTGTGGAAATAGGTGCCGTCGCCGAGGTTGGCGAAGATGTGCGGGTCGTGGGTGAAGGGCTGCTGGCCCACCCAGGGCACGCCCTCGCCGCCCATCTGCGTGAAGCCGGTGGTGCTGCGGTCCATCCACAGCGCCATGAAATGGCAGCCAATGCCGGCCATCGCGCGCGAACCTTCGGGCACCTTGGTGCTGGTGTTGTGCGGGCAGCCCGAGCAGAACCAGGGCTGGCGGTCGGCCTTGAGGTCGATGACATGCATCGCGCGCTCCTTGGCCTCCAGAATGGCCAGCTGGGCATCGATGCGGGCGGCCATGTCGCCGTCCACACCCAGCTTCTTCAGCCGCTGCGCAATCGCCTTGGCGATCAGGGCGGGGGACAAATCGGCATTGGCGCGCAGCAGCGTGTTGGCGCTCGGGTTGGGCATGCTCCACTCACCGCCCGAAAAGTCGCCTTCCACCTCATTGAACTTGCCCACCACGTTGGGCCGCACATCGGCACGCCAGTTGTACAGCTCTTCCTTCAGCTGGTATTCGATGACCTGGCGCTTTTCTTCCACCA
>DASWYJ010000344.1:0-5871 GCA_036405035.1 Burkholderiaceae bacterium | reverse complement strand
CAGGGCAAGGTCAAGAACAACAAGACGCTGGAAGTCAAGATCCCGGCCGGCATCGATGACGGCATGCGCATCCGCTCAGCCGGCAACGGCGAGCCGGGCAGCAATGGCGGCCCGCCCGGCGACCTGTACATCGAAATCCGCCTGAAGAAACACGACATCTTCGAGCGCGACGGCGACGACCTGCAATGCAGCGTGCCAGTGGGCATGACCATCGCCGCGCTCGGCGGCGAGATCAATGTGCCCACGCTCGGCGGCAAGGCCAGCATCGACATCCCCGAGGGCACACAGCACGGCAAGACCTTCCGCCTGCGCGGCAAGGGCATCAAGGGCGTGCGCTCCACCTACCCGGGCGATCTGTATTGCCACATCGCGGTGGAAACACCGGTCAAGCTGAGCGAACAGCAGCGCAAGCTGCTGCGCGAACTCGACGAATCGTTCAAGAGCGGTGGCATGAAACACAGCCCCAACGAGAAGGGCTGGTTCGACAAGGCCAAGGAATTCTTCCGCTGACGCAATCGCTATATTTTCAATAGCTAATGCCGCTTGCCACACGCTGGCCAGCGGCATTTTTCATTGCAGAATCCATACCGGAACTGCCCGGTGCCCGGCCATGCCGGGCCGCCCGGAATGTCACAATCAGCGCAGCTTCTCCCACCATACGACACTCCCCCGCATGTCCCGCCCCGTCAAGACCCTGCTCCTGCTGCTCGCCACGGCTGCATGCATCGGCGGACTCTGGCACCTGCTGGACGACAGTGTGTTCCGGTTCAAGGGCCTCGCGGGGCCCGAAGCCGCCAGTGTGGTGCCAGTGGAAACGGCAGCCCCCCTTGCCCCCTATGGCGGGGGTGAGAAAAGCCGGCTGGCCATTCTGCTCACTGACCGCGACTCCAGCTGGCTCGGACTGGTGCACGCGCTCAAGTCCTTCGGCATCCCGTTCACGCTGACCGAAGACCCCCAGGCCGCCATGCAGCACCGGATGGTGATGGTCTATCCGGTCATCTCGGGCAAGGTACTGGGCCAGGCCGCGCTGACCGCACTGGCCGCCTACGCCAACAACGGCGGCACGTTGATCGGCAGCAATGTGCTGGGTGGCGGGCTGGCTGGCCTGTTCGGCTTTACCGACGCCATTCCCTCCAGTACACGGCAGCAATTGCGCCTGGCGCCGGACCACCCGCTGCCGCCACGCTACTTCGACACTCGTGAGCACAGCATGGCGCTGGGCAGCGCGGCCCAGCCCACCGGCACCTACAGCTACAGCGCACCAACCGGCAGCGTGCTGGCCAGCTACGAGGATGGCAGCGCGGCCATCCTCACCCGCGCCACCGGACGCGGCCGCACCTACGCCCTCGGCGTGGATATCGGCGCCTACGCGCTGCTCGGCTACA
This sequence comes from Burkholderiaceae bacterium, assembly GCA_036405035.1. Lineage (GTDB taxonomy): Bacteria > Pseudomonadota > Gammaproteobacteria > Burkholderiales > Burkholderiaceae_C > PCRC01. The sequence continues at coordinate 4,486 of DASWYJ010000344.1, read as the reverse complement.
ACAACCGGCAGGAAGGCATTGCGCCGGAATATGTGAACCGATTCCAGCCCGGCCTGGACACCCTGCTGCTGCTGCTGCGCGACTGGTATGTCAGCGACAACCCCGATGCCGTGTTGCTGGGCACGGTACCCGAAGGCAAGCAGCTGTCGGTCCTGCTGACCCACGACATCGACTTCACCCAATCGATCGACAACGCCGTCCAGTACGCCGAATACCAGCACGCGCAGGGCATCGCCGCTACCTATTTCATCCAGACCAAATACGTGCGCGACTGGAATGACGATGTTTTTTTCAATACCAATGGTGTCCAGAGAACCCGGCAGCTGCAGACCCTGGGGATGGAGATTGCCAGCCACTCGGTAGCCCATTCCAGGGTATTCAGCAAGCTGCCGTTGGGCACCGGCGCTGAACGCTACCCCGCCTACGAGCCCTTCGTGAAGAGCCGCACCGAAACCCGCGGCGCCAGCGTGCTCGGTGAACTCCGGGTCAGCCGCTACCTGCTGGAAGCCAATGCGCCCGGCGTGGCGGTGGCGAGTTTCCGGCCGGGGCATCTGGAAAACCCCGCCACCCTGCCCCAGGCTCTGGAGGCCGCCGGCTACCGCTTCAGCTCATCGGTCACTGCCAACAATGCGCTGACCCACCTGCCGTTCCGGCTCAACTACGGCCGGGGATCCACCAGCGAAACCGGCATCTATGAATTCCCGATCACCATCGAGGACGAACGCGAAGCCCCCATGGGCGCCCGCCTGCCGCAGGCCCTGGACATCGCCCGGCAGATCAGCCGCTATGGCGGCCTGTTCGTGGTACTGACCCATCCGAACGTGCTCGACCACAAGCTGGCATTCACCCAGGGCCTGGTCACGCAGCTGAAATCCTCGGCCTGGTTTGGCACGGTGGCAGGCTTTGGCCGATGGTGGGCCGCACGCGACCAGGTCACGCTGGACGTCACCGAGCTGCAGGGCGGCAGGACCGTGCTGTTGCGCGCGCCGCAGCCGGTGGCAGGGCTGGCCCTCACCGTGCCCGCGGGGTGGCGGCTGCTCGATATCCAGCCCGCATCGGCACGCCCCACAGTGGTTGCAGGACGACTGGTATTGCCCGCCGTATCGGGCGAGGTCCGGTTGCAGTTCGCACCATGAAAGGCCGGGGCCTTCCGGGATGGTGGGCCGGCGTGCTGCTCGGTATGGCCTGCAGCATCGCGGCGGCCGACACCACACTGCAGGTATGTCCTGCCAGCCAGGCCCCCTCCGGCCTTGCGCAAACCGACTTCCTGCAGCCTGATGGCGAGGCCCTGCGCGCCGTTGTCACCCGGGCTTCCGCACACGCCCGCTGCGTGGCCATGCCCCTGGGGCCCATCCACGGGAACGTGCTGGCGATCCGGCCTGTCAGCGAAAGTGTCGCCGCGCTGCTGGACAAGGGATTGACCCTCAGCGGTACACCGCACGCTGACCGTTTTTCCATCAGCGACCTTACGCCCCACGCCGGCAGCGAGGCCCTGCCGCCGACGCCACCTCTCCCGTACTCGAGAAACCTGCTTCCGCTGCTGCAGGTCCGCGTCTTTGGCGCAGAAGCACGCGCCACGCTACCGCCTGCCGGCGAAGGCGTGGTGCTGCAGTGCACCCCCGGCAGCCAACCCGCCGGACTGGTGTTGTCGGCAGAGCGGCCGTTGCCCGGCAGCCCGGCGCTGCTGCAGATGCAGGTCCGTGGAGCGGGCCTGTTCCAGCTCCATGCCGTCAACGCCGATGAAGCGGCCCGCCAGTCTGGCACCATGCTGGGCGAGATCCACCCCGGGGATTCGCGGCCCCTTCACCGCTACCCGTTGCCCCGTACCGCGCCGGGGGCGCATGCGTGGAGCCACTGGACCATTGCCTGCCCCCCATCGTCCGCGCAATTGGTGTTGCAAAACCTGCAACTGCAGCCCGCAGCGGCCGGGCCGGTTCCGGCCCGTTCCGCGTGGGTGTGGCAGCCCGGAGCCTGGCGCGATACCCCCGATACCGTGCTGGCACGGGCGCAACGCCATGGCATCCAGACACTGTTCATTACCGTCCCGCTGGCCGCAGGCGCCGTGCAGGATCCGGCCAGCCTGGGCCGCTTCATTGCGCAGGCTCGGGCGGCGGATGTGGCCGTCTGGGCGGTCGACGGGGACCCCCGCATGGTGCTGCCGCGCGAGCACGCCATCGCAGCGGCGCGGGCACGCGCCTTCGCGCAGTACAACCGGCAGGCAGCACCCCAGGCCCGGCTGGCGGGCGTGCAGTTTGACGTCGAGCCCTATCTGCTCCCCGGGTATGACCTGGCCACCGAACAGTGGGAGAGGCACTACGTCGCGCTGGTTGCCGCGCTGCAGGATGCAGCGGGCGGACTGCCGCTGGACATGGTGGTGCCGTTCTGGTGGGGCAGCCACGCCACACTGCGCGACGCCATGGCATCCCATGTGAACAGCCTGACGGTGATGAACTACCGCACCGACCCTGCGGAAATCGTGCGCTTCGCCCAGCCCTGGCTGGAATGGGGCAGCCGCTGGGGCAAGACGGTACGCGTCGCCCTCGAAGCCGGCCCGATTGCACCGGAAACACAACGCCGCTACACACCGCAGGCCACCGGTGAACTGTGGCTGCTCGCACTGCAGGGGCAGCATTTTCTTGTGCTGCTGGCAAACGCGGCACCCAACCCCCACGGCCCGGCGTTCCGCGCGTCGGGCAGCAGGCTGCTGACGGGCGACGCCACCACCTTCCATGCCCAGCCGCAGCGGCTGCTGGAACTGCTGCCGGCATTGGAGGCGCAGTTCTCCGCATGGCCGGAATTCGCCGGCATGGCACTGCACGAGATCCGCTGACGCGGGAGCCTGCCGGCTCAGGCCTTGCCGGTGGAGCCGTAGCCCCCCTCGCCGCGCACCGAAGCGGGAAACTCCGTCACCACATTGAACTGCGCCTGCACGACCGGCACGATGACCAGCTGCGCAATGCGCTCCATTGGCGCCACCGTGAAAGCGGTGTCGCTGCGGTTCCAGGCACTGACCATCAGCTGCCCCTGGTAGTCGCTGTCGATCAGCCCTACCAGGTTGCCCAGCACGATGCCGTGCTTGTGGCCCAGGCCCGAACGCGGCAGGATCAACGCCGCGTAGCTCGGGTCGCGCAGGTAGATGGCGATGCCGGTGGGCACCAGTTGCCAGGCATTGGGCTCCAGCGTGAATGGTGCATCCAGGCAGGCGCGCAGGTCGAGGCCGGCGCTGCCCGGCGTGGCGTAGGCGGGCAGCTGGCCGGTCAGGCGCGGGTCGATGATCTTCAGGTCAATCTGCATGATGGGAAAGTAAAAAAGCTGCCGGTGTGGCAGCGGTCAGGGGCGTTTGCCCGCGTCGGCGGCCGCCTTCTCGATCTGTTCGCGCAGCCGCGCGAGGTAGGCACGGCCAGCGCCATTCCGGATCTGGAAAAACGCCCAGACGATGAAGGCCATGAATAGCAGGCCGGAGAAGTCCTCGATCGCGGGCACGAACAGCGCCGCCACCTGCAGCACGACCCAGGCCACGGCAAAACCCCCGGCAACGATCCAGAGCGTGGGGGATGGCCCGTCCGGTGGCGACGCCACCTCCGGCACGGGGCGCTGCGGAGTCGGAGGACGCGCAAGAGCGCCGGCACGTGCACCGCCGCCGGAGCGTGCCGCCGGCCGCGTGGGCGCCATGGCGGCCGGCAGGCTGTTCGCGCGCGCCGACTCGTTGACCAGGCGCTCCACGTAGCGGGCGAAATCGCCGTTGGGTGGGGTATCCGAGGTCAATGGCATCACTCACCTCCTGTGGGGTTCAGCCGGCGGGCGATCTCCGCCACCAGCTGGCCTGCCAGCACCCGCTTGCTGGCGCGTGGCACTTCCTGTGCGCCGTGGGCGTCGACCAGCAGCAGCGCGTTGTCATCCTGGCCAAACGTGGCGGGACCGATATTGCCCACCAGCAGCGGCACCTGCTTGCGCGCGCGCTTGGCCTGCGCGTGGGCAAGCAGATCGTGGCTTTCCGCGGCAAAACCCACGCAGTACAGAGCGCCGGACTGCGCCGCCGGCAGCTGCGCCACGGCGGCCAGGATATCGGGGTTTTCCGTGAACGCCAGCTCCGGCACCGCACCGGAGCCGTCCTTCTTGATCTTCCTGTCGGCAGCCGTGGCGGGCCGCCAGTCGGCCACCGCCGCCGTGGCGATGAACACCCCGGCCGGTGGCACATGGGCCAGCACGGCCTCATGCATCGCGCGGGCCGACGTCACGTCGATCCGCGTGACACCGCGCGGCGTGGCCAGCGCGACCGGGCCGGCCACCAGCGTGACCTCGGCGCCCGCCTCCACCGCCGCCCGCGCAATGGCAAAACCCATCTTGCCGCTGGAGCGGTTGGTGATGCCCCGCACCGGGTCGATGGCTTCGTAAGTCGGCCCGGCCGTCACCAGCACCCGCCGGCCCGCCAGCAGCTTGGGCTGGAAGAAAGCCACCACGTCATCGAGCAGTTCGGCGGGCTCCA
>DASWYJ010000343.1:0-3675 GCA_036405035.1 Burkholderiaceae bacterium | reverse complement strand
CATCATGGTGCCGGACACGCGGCGGGCACTGGGCCAACTGGCAGCCGGCTGGCGCAGCCAGTTCACGCTGCCGCTGATTGCGGTGACCGGCAGCAACGGCAAGACCACGGTCACGCAGATGCTGGCCACGGTGCTGCGCACCTTCAAACCGGACGCCACGCTGGCCACCGAGGGCAATTTCAACAATGACATCGGCCTGCCGCTGACGCTGCTGCGGCTGCGGGCCGGCCATGCGGTGGGCGTGGTCGAGCTGGGCATGAACCACCCCGGCGAAATTGCGCAGCTCGCGCAGATCGCCCGCCCTACGGTGGCGCTGGTCAACAACGCGCAGCGCGAGCACCTGGAATTCATGCACACGGTGGAAGCCGTGGCGCGGGAGAACGGCGCCGTGATCACGGCGCTGGCGCCCCATGGCGTGGCGGTTTTTCCGGCTGATGATGTGTATGCCGGCGTCTGGCAGGCGCTGGCCGGCACACGCGCCTGCCTGACCTTTGCCATGGCGGGCGCGGCCGACGTAACCTGCGACGAACCGGTGTGGGGCCCCGGCGGCTGGCAGGTGCAGGCGCACACCCCGGCCGGCCCGCTGGCCTACACGCTGCGGGTGGCCGGCCGCCACAACGTGAAGAATTCGCTGGCCGTGGTGGCCTGCGCGCTGGCTGCCGGCGTGCCGCTGGTGGTGATTGCACGGGGGCTGTCGGCCTTCGAGCCGGTGAAGGGCCGCTCGCGCGCACTGGCGCTGCTGCAGGGCCCGCGCCGCATCACGCTGGTCGACGACACCTACAACGCCAACCCCGACTCGGTGCGCGCCGCCATCGACGTGCTGGCCGAACTGCCCGCGCCGCGCCTGCTGGTGCTGGGCGACATGGGCGAGGTGGGCGACCAGGGGCCGGCCTTCCATGCCGAAATGGGCAGCTACGCCCGCGCGCGCGGGCTGGAGCAGTTGTTCACGCTGGGGGTGCAGTCGGCCGGAGCGGCGGCGGCCTTCGGCGGCGGCCGGCATTTCGCCAGCGTGGACGCGTTGAATGCATCCGTGCTGGATACGCTGCCGCAGTTGGGCAGCGTGCTGGTCAAAGGCTCGCGATTCATGCAGATGGAGCGGGTTGTGGCCGCGCTGACACCCTACCAAGAACACGAGGAGACAGCCCATGCTGCTTAGCCTGGCCCAGTGGCTGCAATCGCTTTCACCCGAATTCGGGTTCTTTCGCGTTTTCCAGTACCTGACCTTCCGCGCCGTGATGGCCGCCCTGACGGCGTTGCTGATCGGCCTGGTGGCCGGCCCGCGCGTGATCCGCCGCCTGGCTGAACTGAAGATCGGCCAGCCCATCCGTGGCTACGGCATGGAAACCCATCTGAGCAAAAGCGGAACACCCACGATGGGCGGGGTGCTGATCCTGATGTCGATCGCCATTTCCACCGTGCTGTGGTTCGACCTGACCAACCGCTTCGTGTGGATCGTGCTGTTGGTCACGCTGGGTTTTGGCGCCATCGGCTGGGTCGATGACTGGCGCAAGGTGGTCAACAAGGACCCGGAGGGCATGCGCTCGCGCGAGAAATACCTGTGGCAATCGGTCATCGGCCTGCTGGCTGCGCTGTACCTCGTGTTCAGCATTTCCGAAAGTTCCAACCTGCGGGTGCTGGAACTGTTCCTCACCTGGGTGCAGTCGGGCTTTGACGTGAACCTGCCGCCCAAGGCCGGCCTGCTGCTGCCCTTCTTCAAGGAAATCAGTTACCCGCTGGGGGTGTTCGGCTTCGTGATCCTGACCTATCTGGTGATCGTGGGTTCCAGCAATGCCGTCAACCTGACTGACGGGCTCGACGGCCTGGCCATCATGCCGGTGGTGATGGTGGGTTCGGCGCTGGGCGTGTTTGCCTACGTGACCGGCAGCGCGGTGTATTCACGCTACCTGTTCTTCCCGCACATTCCCGGCTCGGGCGAATTGCTGATCTTCTGCTCGGCCATGGCCGGCGCCGGCCTGGCCTTCCTGTGGTTCAACACCCATCCGGCGCAGGTCTTCATGGGCGACGTGGGGGCGCTGGCGCTCGGCGCTGCGCTCGGCACCATCGCGGTGATCGTGCGGCAGGAGATTGTGCTGTTCATCATGGGTGGCATCTTCGTGGTGGAAGCACTGTCGGTGATGCTGCAGGTCAGCTGGTTCAAGTACACGAAGAAGAAGTATGGCGAAGGCCGGCGCATCCTGAAGATGGCGCCGCTGCACCACCATTTCGAGAAAAGCGGCTGGAAGGAAACGCAGGTTGTCGTGCGTTTCTGGATCATCACGATGCTGTTGTGCCTGGTGGGCCTGTCCACCCTCAAATTGCGATGAACACCCTGCATGGTCAACCGGTATTGATCCTCGGCCTCGGCGCCTCCGGCCTGGCGATAGCGCGCTGGTGCGCGCGCGCGGGTGCCGACGTGACCGTGGCCGACACCCGCGAGGCCCCGCCGCAGCGCGCAGCCCTGCTGCGCGACGTGCCGGGCGCGCAATTCATCGGTGGCGCCTTCACGCCGGAGCTGGGCGCCCTCCCGTGGGCGGCGGTGTTCCGCAGTCCCGGCCTGTCACCCGCTACGATTGCTCCTGTTTTAGGAGCTATTGATGCAGAGAAGACGCTGGCCGGAGGCGAATTGAGCCTGTTTTCTACCGCGCTGACCGATCTGCAGGCCACGCAGGGCTATGCGCCGCGCGTGCTGGCCATCACCGGCACCAACGGCAAGACCACCGTCACCGCGCTCACGGGGCAATTGGTGGAGCGGGCCGGCAAAACCGTGGCGGTGGCCGGCAACATCGGCCCCACGCTGCTCGACACACTGGCCGGGCACGTGGATGCCGGCACGCTGCCCGAGGTCTGGGTGCTGGAGCTCTCCAGCTTCCAGCTCGACGCCGCCACGGGCTTCGAGCCCACCGCCGCCACCGTGCTCAACGTCACCCAGGACCATCTTGACTGGCATGGCGATATGCCCGCCTACGCAGCGGCCAAGGCCCGCATCTTTGGCCGGCAGGGCGTGCTGGTGCTGAACCGCGACGATGCCACCGTGATGGCGATGCTGCCGCCGGCACCCGCCAAGGGCCAGCCGGAGCGCAGTGTCATCACCTTCGGCGCCGATCTCCCGCAGCGCCCCGGCGACTACGGCCTGGAGTCGGTGCAGGGCATGACCTGGCTGGTGCGTGCGCAGGATGCCGATGGCACCCGCCAGCGCAGCCGCCGCAAGCCGCAGGAGGCCGAAGAACTGCACATCCAGCGGCTGATGCCGGCCGACGCGCTGCGCATCCGCGGCCGCCACAACGCCACCAACGCGCTGGCTGCCCTGGCGCTGGCCAGCGCCAGTGGCGCCAGCCTGGCCCCGATGCTGTACGGCCTGCGCGAATACCGCGGCGAGCCACACCGGGTGGAGCCGGTGGCGCTGATCGACGGCGTGGAATACTTTGACGACAGCAAGGGCACCAACGTGGGCGCAACCGTGGCCGCGCTGCTGGGCCTGGGCGCCGAGCGCCGGGTGGTGGTCATTCTGGGCGGCGACGGCAAGGGCCAGGACTTTGCGCCGCTGGCACCCGCCGTGGCAGCCCATGCGCGGGGTGTGGTCGTGATCGGCCGCGACGGTCCGCAGATAGCGGCTGCACTGGCAGCGACCGGTGTGCCGGTCATGCCGGCCGCCGCGATGGACGAAGCCGTCACGCT
>DASWYJ010000342.1:0-2115 GCA_036405035.1 Burkholderiaceae bacterium | reverse complement strand
GACCTGTGTTGTGCCACCATGCCCGAGGACGCTTTCTGATGCCCACCAAAAAACAGATCGACTGGCTGCACCGCGTGATCTGGATCCTGATCTACGGCGGCCTGCTCACGCTCATCACCGGCATTGCACTGGAGCGCAACGCGCCTGACACGGGTGGCGCCACCGCGGCCCTGGTGGGCGCCGTGCTGGCGGTACTGGGCGTGGCGCTGATCTACCTGCGCTCCCGCATCCGCGCAGACCGTTAGCAACGCCAACACGTTCCAGCAACCCTATCCCAATCGGGACAGACGGCCCTCCCACCCGGCGGCACAATGCACGCCGACAACACCGCATCTACAGGAGACACCCCGCATGGCCCGCACCATCCAGCAACTGTTTGATCTGACCGGCAAGACCGCGCTGGTTACTGGCGGCTCGCGCGGCCTGGGCCTGCAACTGGCGCAGGCGCTGGGTGAGGCCGGTGCGCGCATCATGCTCAGCTCGCGCAAGGCCAGCGACCTGGAAGAAGCTGCCGCCGAACTGCAGGCCGCCGGCATCGACACCCGCTGGATCGCCGCCGACTGCGCCAGGGAAGACGACATCCGCCGCCTGGCCGATGAAACCCTGCAGCGCATGGGCCCGGTCGATATCCTGGTCAACAACGCCGGTGCCGCCTGGGGCGCTCCGGCCGAAGACCACCCGGTCGACGCCTGGGACAAAGTGATGAACCTCAATGTGCGTGGCTATTTCATCCTGAGCCAGCACATCGCCAAGGCCAGCATGATTCCGCGCAGGAGCGGCCGTATCCTGAACGTGGCGTCCATCGCCGGCCTCGGTGGCAACCCGAGCGAGATGAAAACCATTGCCTACAACACCTCCAAGGGCGCGGTGATCAACTTCACGCGCGCACTGGCCTGCGAATGGGGTCCGTACAACATCAACGTCAACGCGATCTGCCCCGGCTTTTTCCCGAGCAAGATGACGGCGGGCACGCTGGAGCGGCTGGGCGAGGAGAAGCTGGCCGCCGGTGCACCCTTGCGGCGCCTGGGGGACGACGAAGACCTGAAGGGCCTTGCCGTGCTGTACGCATCGGATGCCGGCAAACACATCACCGGCCAATGGCTCGCGGTCGATGGTGGCGTCAGCGTCATTACGGGCGGATAACCGGCACTCCATGAACTTCGGCGCCGACATCCCCTTCGTCCACCATCTGGGCTTTGTGCTGCAGCATTTCGATGGCGGGGAATCGGCCATCCGCTTCGACCCCCGGCCCGAGCATCTCAACTCCTTCGGCGTGGTCCATGGCGGCGCCTGCATGACGCTGCTGGATGTGGCCATGGCAGTGGCCGCGCGCAGCGTGGCCAAAGAATCGGGCATTGTCACCATCGAGATGAAAACCAGCTTCATGCGCCCGGCGCAGGGCGCGCTGCTGGCGCGGGGAATTCTGAAACACCGCACCGCAACGATGGCTTTTGTCGAAGCCACGATCCTCGACGCCGACCAGCGCGCCTGCGCCCATGCCACCGGCACCTTCAAGTACGTCAGGCGCCTGCCCACCGGCCCGCGCAGCGTGAACCCGCTGAACGGAATCTCCACCGACTGAGCCTGCCGCCCGCCGGCCCCTCTGGACATACCGCCATGGATACCACCCACGAGGTCTTCAACCAGCCAGCGCCCCTGGTGGGCAGCAACCTGTTCACCCACAACCAGGCACTGCAGGCGGCGCTGGCCTTCAACGCCCCCACGCTTGATGTGACCAGCCTGCGCGACCTGGGCGAACGGCTGGGCAGCGCGGAAATGCAGACGCATGCACGGCTGGCCAACGTCCACACGCCCACGTTGCACACCCACGACCGGCAGGGCCACCGCACCGACACGGTGGAGTTCCACCCCGGCTACCACGCGCTGATGGACGCCGCCGTGTCGGCCGGCCTGCATGGCAGCGCCTGGGCACCGGGTGCCGGGGCGTTCAGCCACACGCTGCGCGCGGCCGGCTTCATGCTGTTTACCGAGCTGGAGCCCTCCATCCTGTGCCCCATCTCCATGACCTATGCGGTCACGCCCGCGCTGCGTGCCAACCCTGCCATCCATGGGCTGATGGGCCCGCTGCTGGCCAGCCGGCAATACGACCCGGTG
>DASWYJ010000341.1:0-3249 GCA_036405035.1 Burkholderiaceae bacterium | reverse complement strand
GGGCCGTGCCGGCCGCTCGGTCACGGCCGAAGTGGAGGAAGACAACCGCCTGCACAAGCTGACCGCGCGCTGGAGCAGCGACGATGAAGGCAATTTCCATCGCCTGGTGGTGGAGCGTTCGGGGCGTGGTTTTGCGTCGCGCATCGAGCAGGCGCCCCTGACTGCGTCCAGCCGGCTGGCCAGTGGCACCATTGCTACCTCGCTTTTTGCTGCCACCGACGATGCCCGCATTCCCGATGCCGTCGCGGTGCGGTTGGCCGAGATATTCGCCGGCGACATCGATTTCCACCGTGCGCTGCGCAAGGGTGACCGTTTTTCCGTGGTGTATGAAACGCTCGAAGCCGATGGAGAGCCGGTGCGTTCGGGCCGGGTGCTGAGCGCCGAGTTTGTCAACAACGGCAAAACCTACCAGGCCATGTGGTTCCAGGAACCCGGCCAGAAGGGTGGCTATTACACGCTGGACGGTCAAAGCCTGCGCAAGGCCTATCTGGCGTCGCCGATGGCGTTTTCACGGATCAGCAGCGGCTTCAAGATGCGCTTCCATCCCATCCTGCAAACCTGGCGCGCCCACCTCGGGGTGGACTATGCCGCACCGACCGGTACGCCAGTGCGGACCGTGGGCAACGGGGTGGTGGATTTCGCCGGCGTGCAGAACGGTTTTGGCAAGGTGGTGATGGTGAAGCACCGCAACAACCACACCACTGTGTATGCCCACCTGAGCCAGATCAGCGTACGCAAGGGCCAAAGTGTGGATCAGGGCCAGACCATTGGCGCGGTTGGTTCCACCGGCTGGGCGACCGGTCCCCACCTGCACTTTGAATTCCGTGTCAACGGTGCCCACCAGGACCCGCTGACGCTGGCACGCCAGGCCGAAGCCACCCCGGTCAGTGCTGCGGCACGCCCCCTGTTTGACCGGGCTGCAGCATTTGTGCGTCCGCAACTGGCGGCTGCCCGCCTGGCCTCCGTCGCCAGCGTCGAATAAGCCTCCTCTGCGGGTATTCTTCTTGGGGTTTTCCATGGAAGCCCCGGGAAGCATCAAACTTTCTTCCGTAACCGGCATCTATCCGGATAGGCAGGCGACAAGGCCTTGACTCTCCGGAAGATCGGTATTGAGATGAACCCAACCATGATGAACAAGCGATCCCTCGCAGGGTTATGTGCCGGAACGCTCTTGCTGGCAGTGGGTGCCACCACATGGGCGCAGGCCGGCCGTGAAATTCCGCTCAAGGGGGCGGATATTTTCGTCGATCAACAGGACAACCTTGCCACCCGCGTGAAGGTCCAGGCAGACGGCAAGGGGCGCTTCAGCGTGGCAAACCTGAAACCGGGGATGTACCGCGTGGTAGTGCAAACCACCGATCTGGCGCCCGGCGAGAAGCAGGATGCGCAGGCCAAGAATGTGGGGCAGGACGGTTTGCGCAACGCGGCCCGATGGGGTGAGGCCCGCCGCTCGTATGGCAACATGAAATACGTGACGGTGTACATTGAGCCCACCGCCAGCTCCGGCCCTTTCAGCATGAACCAGAAGCTCGTGAATGGCCGTACCGCTGGTGTACTTTTCAACATCACGCAAAACGGTGAGGTCTTGCGCGGCAGGGCCATGGGGTCTTCGCAGTGATTCGCCGGGCCGACAATACTGCCCGCTGCTTGCAGCGGGTGCCGCACGGTGCTTTTCGTGTGCTTGTCGCCAGTGGCATCGTGGCAGCATCCGGGTTCGTCTGGGCTGCCAAACCCTCTGCGGCTCCGCTCAGCGCGCAAGGCATCATGGCCCGCCATGATTGCCTGCAATGCCACCGCACCGAAACGGCAACCTCCGCTGCGCTGATCACGCTGGGCCCCTCATTCAGGCAGGTGGCGCAACGCTATCGCAAGGATAAAACGGCCGAAGAGCGGCTGGTAAAGAAAATCCAGCGGGGCGGGAGCGGCCAATGGGGCACAAACAACATGCCACCGCAGGCGATCAGCGAAGACGATACCCGTGCCGTCGTTCGCTGGATTCTGAAGCTCAAGTAACCGTGGGAGCGGGGTGCGCTGTATAGCGCCGCCCTGCACATGAAAGTCTTCGGCGGACGCAGATCGGCCGCCTGCAAATTTCCGGGTTACCAATGTACTGCGGCAGGTGGGATCCTGCCCAGAGCCATGATGGCGCCGGGTCGATCCGTGACACCATGTGTGCCACGTTTTTCAGAGGCGCATAAAAAATGGGGCCGAAGCCCCATTTTGGATTGAACGGTGAAGCAGGCTCAGATGACCTTGCCCAGGGTACCGTTGATGATGGCGCCAGCGATGGCCACTTCCTGAACCATGGTCAGCAGCGGCGTGATGGCGGGGTAGAACGCATCGCCCACCGGAGCCAGCAGGCCGGCACTGGCTTCACCCAGACCGGTCTGGGCCAGCACATTGTCGAACGGCAGGTGGTTGCTCAGCTTGTCGCCACCCAGCAGGCCGGCGGTGATGTCGTCCACGTACAGGATCTGGTCAACCGCGTTGGTCACGAGATCCAGCGACGAGTTCAGGTTGTCACCGTCGAACAGCAGGCCCAGGCCAGGAACACCCACCAAGCCGCTTTCGCCAGCATCAGCCAGTGCACCGAGGGTACCCGTCGGGGTCACCAGGTACTGCAGGAAGTCTTCCGACAGCAGGCCACCCGAGTAGGCGCCGATGAAGGCGGTGGGGCCAGCGAGGCCGCCGGTCACGACTTCACGGGTCAGGTCGTTGATGATCGGCAGACCTTCGGTCAGGCCGACAGGGCGGGTAGCCAGATCGTACAGAATCAGTTCATCGCCGTAGCTGTTGCCGCCGATCAGCGATTGGATCGGACCAAAAGCCGGGGTGCCGTACAACTGGGTCAGCAGAACGATCTGGATGCCGCCGCCTTCAACTTGCGAACCGATGGCGCCGCCAGCAAATTCACCCAGGATCGGGATGCCGTAGGCCGACGATTCCAGCGTGTACAGCAGGCCGCCGATGGGGCCGTCGCTGGTGCCGAAAACGCTGCCGTTGGCTTCTGCGCCGCCGCCACCACCCAGACCAGGCAGCGGCAGGCCGCCACCCAGACCAGGCAGGCTGCCCAGCAGATCCAGGCCAGGCAGGCCCAGGGCGAGCGAGGCGCTGTTGCTGCCGTCGCTGACGGTAGCGCCGCCTTCAACAGCAGCGGAGGAGGTGCCACCCAGGCCACCGAGGCCGCCCAGGATGGGCAAACCACCCAACAGGCCGGTCAGAACATCCAGGCCAGGCAGGCCACCGCCG
>DASWYJ010000340.1:0-2501 GCA_036405035.1 Burkholderiaceae bacterium | reverse complement strand
ACGATTTCGGGGATCTTGCGGATCGCTTCCTCCAGTTCGCGGGTCACGTCGCCGGTGTTGCGCTCGGCGTCCAGCCGCACGAAGGCCAGCACGTCCAGCCCGATCTTGTGGCGGTTGATCTCGGCCCGGTAACCGGTGATGAAACCGGCCTCCTCCAGCGCCCGCACGCGGCGCCAGCAGGGCGCGGCGGAGAGGCCCACACGGTTGCTCAGTTCGGCGTTGGTGAGCCGGGCATCGGTTTGCAATTCATGCAGGATGGCGAGGTCAAACTTGTCAAGTGTTTCCATATTTTCAATTAAACAGCAAGATTCTTTCTTTGGTGCGCGGTATTCAGGAAAAGAACGCAAAGACTTATCCGCCCGGGAGGCCTACACTTTCTGGCACAAGGAGACGCCCACAATGAACGCCCCACTGCCTGACCACATTCGCCAAGCGCTGGAAACCGTCACGCTCGACGACAAGTACAGCCTGGACTATGGCCGGGCCTTCATGAGCGGTGTGCAGGCCCTCGTCAAGCTGCCCATGTTGCAGCGGTTGCGCGATGCGCAGCAGGGGAAAAACACGGCGGGCTTCATCAGCGGCTACCGCGGCTCGCCCCTCGGCGGCTACGACCAGGCCCTGGTGAAAGCCGCGCCCTACCTGAAGGCACAGAACATCGTGTTCCAGCCGGGTGTGAACGAAGAGCTGGCCGCCACCGCGCTGTGGGGCACACAGCAGCTCGGCTTTGCACCGCCCGGCAGCAACCGGTTCGACGGCGTGTTCGGCATCTGGTACGGCAAGGGCCCGGGCGTGGACCGCTGTGCCGACGTCTTCAAGCACGCCAACATGGCCGGCACCACGCCCTGGGGTGGCGTGATTGCGGTGGCCGGCGACGACCATGTGGCCAAGAGCAGCACTGCGGCGCACCAGAGCGACCACATCTTCAAGGCCTGCGGGCTGCCGGTGTTTTTTCCGGCCAGCGTGCAGGAAATCCTCGACCTTGGCCTGCACGCGTTCGCGATGAGCCGCTTCTCCGGTGTGTGGGCTGGCATGAAGACCATCCAGGAAATCGTTGAATCGAGTTCCACCGCGATGATCGATCCGGAGCGGGTGAACATCGTGATTCCGGAGTTTGCGATGCCGCCCGGTGGTGTGCACATCCGCTGGCCTGACGCGGCGCTGGAGCAGGAAGCCCGCTTGTTCGACTTCAAGTGGTATGCCGCGCTGGCCTACATCCGCGCCAACCGCCTGAACTACAACGCCATCGAGGGCCCGAACGACCGCTTCGGCCTGATCGCCAGCGGCAAGGCCTACAACGACACCCGCCAGGCCTTGCTCGACCTGGGCCTGGACGACGCGGCCTGCCGCCAGCTCGGCATCCGGCTGCACAAGGTGGGGGTGGTCTGGCCGCTGGAAGCGCAGGGCACGCGCGAATTTGCCACCGGCCTGCGCGAGATATTGGTGGTGGAAGAAAAGCGCCAGGTCATCGAATACCAGCTGAAGGAAGAGCTGTACAACTGGCGTGCCGATGTGCGGCCCAACGTGGTGGGCAAGTTCAACGAGGTCGAGGGCGACTTCTCGGGCGGCGAGTGGAGCATTCCCAACCCCAGCGCCAACACGCTGCTGCGCGCCAATGCCGACCTGTCGCCCGCCCTCATTGCCAAAGCGATTGCGCAACGGCTGAAAAAGCTGGGTGTGGACGGCGACATGGCCGCCCGCATCGATGCCCAGCTGGCCATTCTGGAAGCCAAGGAGCGCGCGATGCATGTCATCGACCTCAAGGCCGACCGCCAGCCCTGGTTCTGCTCGGGCTGCCCGCACAACACCAGCACCAAGCTGCCCGAAGGCTCGCGTGCGATGGCCGGCATCGGCTGCCATTTCATGGCACTGTGGATGGACCGCAGCACCACCGGCTTCACGCAGATGGGTGGCGAAGGCGTGCCGTGGGTGGGCCAGCAGCCGTTCACGAACGAGCAGCACATCTTTGCCAACTTGGGCGACGGCACCTACTTCCACAGCGGCAGTCTGGCGGTGCGGCAAAGCATTGCGGCCGGCATCAACATCACCTACAAGATTCTGTACAACGACGCGGTCGCCATGACCGGCGGCCAGCAGGTGGGTGAGCGGCCGGAAGGCCACAGCGTGGTGCAGATCGCGCAGAGCATGCGGGCCGAGGGTGCAGCCCGCATCACCATCGTGACCGACGAGCCAGAGAAATACAGCGGCATCCGGGGCATCCCCGAAGGCATCGCCATCCAGCACCGCGACACCCTGGACGCCGTTCAGCGCGAATTCCGCGAGATCAAGGGCACCACGGTCATCATCTACGACCAGACCTGCGCGACTGAAAAGCGCCGCCGCCGCAAGCGCGGCAGCATGGTGGACCCGGCCAAGCGTGTGGTCATCAATGAGCTGGTGTGCGAAGGCTGCGGTGACTGCGGCGTGCAATCCAACTGCCTGAGCGTGGAGCCGCTGGAGACCGAATTCGGCCGCAAGCGCACGATCAACCAGAGCACCTGCAA
>DASWYJ010000339.1:0-2849 GCA_036405035.1 Burkholderiaceae bacterium | reverse complement strand
CGCGGAAGCGTTGGGGTTGTCCACCAGCGCGGTGCGTTCGCGGTAGACGGTAATGACGTCCAGGTTGTTGCGCTGTACCAGCGACAACTCCTGGATCACGGTCTTGTCGATGCGCAGCCGCCCATACACCTCGAACAGCCGGCTGGCCACGCTTTGCTGGCTTTCGGTGAGCTGGCCTGCGATTTCCGGCATGAACAGCCCCACGTCGGACAGCGACTTGAAGGGCGCCTTGGTGCGCTGTTCAACGATCTGGCGCGCCTCGGCCACCGACAGCGACGGAATGGCGGCATACACCACCTCCACGCCGGCGGTATTCAGGTTGACCGGCGTGCGAAACGGCAGCACCGTGATGTGGGGGCGCAGCCGGCCCAGCGTGGCTTCGGTCAGGCCCAGCCAGACCAGTTGGTCCACCCGCTGCGGCCGCAGCGGTACACCGCTGGCGGTGGCGCCGGTGAGCACCAGGCGCAGATTGTTGGCGAACACCGGCAGCTCGGCAGCGGGCAGGCCCAATACTTCGAACAACCGGCCGAAGGTCTGCAGGCCGAGGTCGGACACCCGGTT
Organism: Burkholderiaceae bacterium; assembly: GCA_036405035.1. Taxonomy (GTDB): domain Bacteria; phylum Pseudomonadota; class Gammaproteobacteria; order Burkholderiales; family Burkholderiaceae_C; genus PCRC01. The sequence goes on along the minus strand of DASWYJ010000339.1, from coordinate 2,288 downwards.
GCCATCGATCAGATTCATCACGTTGAGGCGGGATTGCGCATCCACGATCTGGCCCGACAGGAACACCTCGGACGCGCTGTCGGAGGTGTCGGCATTGTTGTCGCGGTCCGCCGCCAGAAAGCTCGACAGCCGCGACTCCGCCAGCGGTACCGCCCAGGGCTCGGACAGGTTGTCGGCGCCTCCGGTGCGTGCATCCTCCCGCAGGATCAGGCGGGCCCAGTCGAGCGCGCCCGTCAGCACCCAGGCCGCCTGCACCCGCTCGCGCTCGGCGCTTTCGACCTCGATGCTGCGGAACTGCTGCCACAGCGAAGTCGCCGCGAACGTGGCCACCAGTGCAACGGTCAGCATCGCGGTGAGCAGCGCTGCGCCACGAACGGCCCGCTGCTGCCTCATGAGACCTTGCCCCCACCCAGCACCGGACGCACCCAGTCGCGGGTCAGTGCACCCACGAAGGGCTGCCCTTCGGAAAGCAGCAGCACCAGCCTGACGCCATCCGGAATGGCCGCGAGCTGCGGCACCACGGCAGTGGCTGCAGGTGTACCCGCCGCCGCGGCCGAGGATTGCGGATTGCTCCACGCGTTGTCGCGGAAATAGTAAAGCTGCCACTGGTCTATGCCGGCCAGGGGAATCTCCTGGGCCCGGTCTTCGGCCCGGGGCTCCCGGCCCCACTGCTGGGCTTTCTGCCACGCGGCCAGCAGGTCGTCGCGGGTGCGCACGTTCTGCGACTGCCAGCGGACCCAGTACCCCCGGCCGTCGGCCTGGCGCCGTGTCCACGCCACGACCCGCAGGCCTTCGGCCGGCGTGGTGGCATCGCGCCGCGTGAGGCGCAGCACGCTGCCGTCGAACTCCACCGGGCTGACGATCAGGGTCTCGCTCACGTTGTCGAGGTCCACCGTCCATTGCGTCAGGCCGGTCTGCAGCGTCAGCACGTCGTCGGTGCGCTGGCGCACCTGGTCACGCGAACGCATCATGCCGTCCAGGCCGCGCCAGCTCATCACCGTCATCAGCGCCAGAATGCTGATGGTGACGAGCAGCTCGACCAGGGTGAAGCCGCGGCCGGCGCGGCGGCGGAGCATGCCCATACTAGAAACGCCCCACCACGGTGGAGATGCGCAACAGACTGTATTCGCCATCGAACACCTGGGCATCCACCCGCAGAAAGCTCGGATTGGGGGTGGTGGCAACGATCAGCCGGCCATCGAAGACGCGCTCGGCCTGGGTGCAGGTGAACGCACTCTGCCCCACGCCGGGCAGCTGCTGTGCCAGCCGGACCTTGACCAGTTCGTTCTCGACGCACAACTGGGCCAGCAGCGCATCGGACTGGCGCTGCGCATTGCGTGTCAGCGCACTGCTGGCCTGTACGCCCGACAGCAGCGCCACCGACACGATGCCCAGCGCCACCAGTACCTCCACCAGCGTAAAGCCCCGCGACCTCCTGGTCATGCGCGCGCTCATGGCGTCACCGGCTCTACTGCAAACGGACGCACGCCGTCGGTGACCACCCGCAAGGCCTTGCCCTGCAACTCCACCACCACCGCCTGTCGCGCAAGAATGGGTTCCGGGCCCAGCACCAGCACGGTCGCTGCGCTGGTGATGGTTTCCTCATGGAGCCAGGTTTCAGGCAAGACGCCCGGTTGGAGACCGTCGAAGCGGAAGCCGCGCGGCACCGGTCGCCAGTACACCGGCATTCCCAGCGTACGGGAACGGGCGCGCGCCGTGTCGAGCAAGGCCGCCAGGCGCTGCGCCTCCCGCTCGACCAGCGCATCGGCCGAATCACGGATCGCGAAACTCACACCGGCGGTGGCAATGGCGATCAACGACACCACCACCAGCAGCTCGAGTAGCGTGAAACCCCTCGCCCGGAAAACAGACGACCTGGGCATGGGTGTGGAGTGTCCGGAGGCAGGGCGCGGGGCGACGGCCTGGCCTACTGCCAGCTGCCGATGTCGGCGTTCTTGCCTTCGCCGCCCGGCTGGCCATCCGCGCCAAAGGAAAACACGTCCACTTCGGCATGCAGGCCCGGATTCAGATACTGGAACGGCTGGCCCCAGGCATCCTTGGGCAGCTTGTCGAGGTAGGGCTTCCAATTCGGCGGAATGGGCCCGGTGGTGGGTTTTGTGATCAGCGACTGCAGGCCCTGCTCCGAGGTGGGGAAGCGCTGGTTGTCGAGCTTGTACAGCTTGAGCGCCTGCATCAGGTTGTTGACGTCGGTGCGCGCAGCGGTGACGCGCGCATCATCGGCGCGGTCCAGCACATTGGGCACGATCAGGGCCGCAAGCACCCCGATG
>DASWYJ010000338.1:0-3743 GCA_036405035.1 Burkholderiaceae bacterium | reverse complement strand
CGTGGCGTGGATCAGCTTGATGTTGATGCCCAGGGCCTCGGTCATGTCGCGGTTGAAGGCGCCGGCGCGGATCTTCATGCCCAGCCGGGTGCGGGCGATCAGCCAGTACAGGCCCAGGGCCAGCACCACACACAGGCCCATCATGAAGATGCGGTAGCCGGGGTAGGAGAGGGTGTCGGTGAGCGGGATGGACCAGTTGAGGGCTTCGGGGATGGCCACGCCGTGGACGTCATCACCCCAGAGGATGGAGCGCAGTTCCTCGAAGATGTAGATCAGGCCGAAGGTGAGCAGCACCTGGTCGAGGTGGTCGCGGTGGTAGAAGTGGCGGAACAGCAGCCATTCGAGCACCAGGCCGAACACAATGGCCAGCACGGCGCCGGCGGCAATGGCCAGGGCCAGGTTGCCGAAGACCGGACTCAGCGCGTAGGCCAGGTAGGCGCCCAGCATGTAGAAGCTGCCGTGGGCCAGGTTGACCACGCCCATGATGCCGAAGATCAGCGTCAGGCCGGCCGCCAGCATGAACAGCAGCAGACCGTACTGCGCGCTGTTCAGCAGCTGGATGAGAAAACTGGGAAATTCCATCGTGGGCGCAATCGTGCGGCGGCAGGCCGGCGGGCAGGAGCGATTCTAGAAGCCGTTGCGGCAGGTTCCGGCGGATGGGCCGCTGTACCGTCAGACGGTGCAATATAGTTCTATTACATGAAATATACTGCAATATTTGGGGTTTATCCCCTAGTGCAAACCCTCGGCTCTCAGGCTCGGTGGATTTCAACCCAGACCCGCCCATTCTCGATGCGGACCGGGTAGGTGCGCAACGGGTCTTCGGCCGGGCCGCTGGTGACCTTGCCGGTGCACACATCGAACCGGCCCTGGTGCAGCGGGCATTCGATTTCCGTACCCTCCAGAAAGCCTTCACACAGCCGCGCATGGCCGTGCGTACAGATGTTGTCGGTGGCGTGCACCGCGTCACCCACGCTGAACAGCGCGATCTCGCGTGCACCAATCGTCACGGCCTGCATCTGCCAGTCCTGCACGTCGCTCAGCGCCGCAGCATCGATCCATTGGGGGTGTTCCCCCACGCTTGTGGTCATATGGGATAAATGATGGAGTTGGGGATGAGCTCGCTGTCGTAGACACAGGTGCGCTCTGCAAACCGCAGGCCTTCGGCCGTGCGGACAACAATGTCGATGTAGCGGCCGACATTGAAGACCTCGCTCAGCGCATCGAGCTTGGTGCGGAATACCGCGTAATTGGCCTCGCTCTGGATGCGCTCGCCGTCCACGCGGTGCACGATCGGTGCGCCGACGATGTGGCGCTGGTAATAGGGGTCGTGGAACAGCGTATCGCGGATGCCGTACACCCGGTCTTTCAGCATGCCCTTGCTCTCGAACGACAGCGTGGCCAGCGCGAAGCCGCGCTCGTGGTTTTCGCGCGGCTGCAGGCGGTAGCGGCAGTCGTCGGTGAAGAATTCGGGCCACAGGTCCCACTCACCGGAATCGACCGCCTGCGCGTAGCGCGCATAGAGCTGTGTCAGCTCGAAATAGTCCTTGGGGTCCATGGTCTCAGGCTTCCATCACCTTGCGCCAGTAGGCGTACATGCCGCGGATCAGCGTCTCGGTCACCATGTGGTCGGTGTTGCCCACCTCGCGCCCACCGAGTTCGGCCACGGCCCGGTGGAAAGGCTTCTGCTCAAAGCCCTGCTGCGAGAACTCGATCACCTCGCCGTCGTCCGCCGACACGAAGCCGGCCGGCCCGAACAGGTTGGCCTGGCGCAGCCGGCGCTGTTCCATCTCGGGCGTGTCGTCCTCGAAGCCGAAGTGCGTCCATACGAACTCGAAAGCGCCGTGGCCGTCGGGCTGGATGTGGCGGGTCGAGACGCTGTTGACCTGCTGCTGCAGGATCACACTCGGGAACAGCGTGGTCATCACCGCGGTCGGGCCGCCCCACCAGTCTTCCGGCACGATGTCGAGGAAGCGCGGGTCGTTCAGCGTCATGCTGGCCTTGAAGCTGGAGACCTGCGACACCTCGCTGGCCTTGCCGGCGTTGCCGCGGGTGGAGACCATGGCGGCGTGCCGGTGGTGGGCGTCCATCTTCAGCTCGGCCTTGTTGTCGGCGCGCCAGAGCCCGAAGGTGACGAACCACGTGTGCAGCAGGCCCGGGTGGTAGGGGTCCTTGATGTTCTCCTGCATCAGCTTCCAGTTGCCCGGAATGCGCTGGCGGTTGTAGCCGAGGATCTTGAGTTTGCGGCCGTTGAAGAGCCGGTCGAAGTAAAACAGGATGTCGGGGCCGAGGAAGTCCTCGAGTGGCTCCACGTCGTGGTCGAACGACGCGAACACCACACCGCCCCGCGTTGCCACCTTGAGCTGGGTCAGGCCGTGCTGCTCGGTTTTGAAGTCGGCCGGCATGCCGCCGTGCACCGTGCCGTCGGGTTGCCGCACGCCGCGGCGGAAGGGCACGCCCTGCAGATCGCCTTTCAGCGTGTAGTTCCACTGGTGGTAGGGGCAGACGAACTCCTTGCGGTTGCCCTGGCGCTCCCGGCAGAACTGCATGCCCCGGTGCGCGCAGACGTTTTCTACCACGTTCACCGCGCCGGTGGCGTCGCGCACCATGATGACGGAGCGCTCACCGATCACACTGCGGCGGAAATCACCGGGATTCGGAATCTCCGCTTCCAGCCCGACGTAGCACCAGTGCTGGCGATAGAAGAAGCGCTCCAGTTCGCGCTGGTGGATGTTCGCGTCGGTGTAGGCCTTGAACGGGATTCGGCTGGTGTCGCCGCGTTCCCAGGTTACGGTTTCGGGGAAAACGGTCGGGTCAGGCACTGCGCGGGCCCTCCACGGTGACGGTGATGTCGCCCAGGCCGGTGATGTGGCCGTGCATCACATCCCCCGGCACGACGGCACCGACGCCTTCCGGTGTGCCGGTCATGATGATGTCACCCGGTTCCAGCGCGTCGTGTGCCGACAGCACTGCAATGCATTCGGCCACCGACCAGATCATCTTGGCCACGTCGGACGACTGGCGAGGCTGTCCGTTGACGGTCAGCACGATATTGCCCTGTGGCAGATGGCCTTCGCTTGCCGGCCGCAGGGCGCCGATCGGTGCCGACAGTGCAAACGATTTGCCAAATTCCCAGGGCCGGCCTTTGTCGCGCGCCTCGAACTGCAGGTCGCGGCGGGTCATGTCGAAGCCCAGCGCGTAGCCGAACACATGGTCCAGTGCCTGTTCCACCGGGATGTTGGCTCCGCCCTTGGCAATCGCTACCACCAGTTCCACCTCGTGATGGAAGTTGCCGGTCTTCGGAGGGTAGGGGATGGTGGCTGGCGACGAGGCGTCAATGACTGCCTGCGCCGGTTTCATGAAGAAGAATGGTGGCTCGCGGTCCGGGTCCTTGCCCATTTCGCGTGCATGGGCTGCGTAGTTGCGGCCCACGCAGAACACGCGGTTGACGGGGAAACGTTCGGTATGCCCGGCAATGGCGAGGCAGTGAACAGGGGCGGGCTGGACGGCGTAGGCAATCGGATCGGTCATGGGTGGAGCCAGGGTCAAAGGCGTTGTTCGCGCCACAGGCCCAATGCCTGTTGCACGGGGCGGTCGGAAAAGCTGAACAGGAGTGTGTTGCGCCGGGCGGACAACGTCAGCGTATGCCACGACGGCACGACGAACACATCGCTTTCGCCGAAAGTCCAGGTCTGGTCGCCAACGCGCACCGTGCCTTCACCTTCCAGGCAAACGACCACGGT
>DASWYJ010000337.1:0-1929 GCA_036405035.1 Burkholderiaceae bacterium | reverse complement strand
GGTGCTGCGCGAAATTGGTGTGGACACCGGCGGCTCCAACGTGCAGTTCTCGGTGAACCCGGTGGATGGCCGCATGATCGTCATCGAGATGAACCCGCGCGTGAGCCGTTCGTCGGCACTGGCCTCCAAGGCCACCGGTTTCCCCATCGCCAAGGTCGCGGCCAAGCTGGCGGTGGGCTACACGCTGGACGAGCTGCGTAACGAAATCACGGGCGGTGCCACGCCGGCATCGTTTGAGCCCAGCATCGACTATGTGGTGACCAAGATCCCGCGTTTCGCCTTCGAGAAATTCCCGGCCGCCGATTCGCGGCTGACCACGCAGATGAAGTCGGTCGGTGAGGTGATGGCCATGGGCCGCACCTTCCAGGAAAGCTTCCAGAAGGCGCTGCGTGGCCTGGAAGTGGGCGTGGACGGCATGAACGAAAAAACCCAGGACCGCGAGGTGCTGGAAAAGGAACTGGGCGAACCCGGCCCCGAGCGCATCTGGTACGTGGGCGATGCCTTCGCCCAGGGCATGAGCGTGGACGAGGTGTTTGCGCTGACCAAGATCGACCCGTGGTTCCTGGTGCAGATCGAGGAGATCGTGAAGATCGAGCTGGAGCTGGACCAGATTGCCGCCGGCAAGGGCGATGCGGCCCTTGCCGCCATCGACGCCGCCACGCTGCGCACGCTGAAGCAAAAGGGCTTTTCCGATCGCCGGCTGGCCAAGCTGCTGAAGACCACCGAGCAGGCGGTACGCGAGGCGCGCCGCGCGCTGAATGTGCGCCCGGTGTACAAGCGCGTGGACACCTGCGCCGCCGAGTTCGCCACCAACACCGCCTACATGTACTCCACCTACGAGGACGAGTGCGAGGCCGAGCCCACCAACAACAAGAAGATCATGGTGCTGGGCGGTGGACCCAACCGCATTGGCCAGGGCATCGAGTTCGACTATTGCTGCGTGCACGCCGCGCTGGCGATGCGCGAAGACGGCTACGAGACCATCATGGTCAACTGCAACCCGGAAACCGTGTCCACCGACTACGACACCTCCGACCGCCTCTACTTCGAGCCGCTGACGCTGGAAGACGTGCTGGAAATCGTCGACAAGGAAAAACCGGTTGGCGTGATCGTGCAGTACGGCGGCCAGACGCCGCTGAAGCTGGCGCTGGGCCTGGAGGCCAACGGCGTCCCCATCATCGGCACCAGCCCCGACATGATCGACGCCGCCGAAGACCGCGAGCGTTTCCAGAAACTGCTGCAAACCCTGGGCCTGCGCCAGCCGCCCAACGCCACCGCCCGCACCGAACCCGAGGCGCTGGAAAAAGCCGCTGCGCTGGGCTACCCGCTGGTGGTGCGCCCCAGCTACGTACTGGGCGGCCGGGCGATGGAAATCGTGCACGAGCAACGCGACCTGGAGCGCTACATGCGCGAGGCCGTCAAGGTGAGCAACGATTCTCCGGTGCTGCTCGACCGTTTCCTCAACGACGCCATCGAGTGCGACGTGGACTGCCTGCGCGACCCCGAGGGCAAGACCTTCATCGGTGGCGTGATGGAGCACATCGAACAGGCCGGTGTGCACAGCGGCGACTCCGCCTGCTCGCTGCCGCCGTATTCGCTGTCCAAAGCCACGGTCGACGAGCTCAAGCGCCAGAGTGCAGCGATGGCCGGTGCGCTGAACGTGGTGGGGCTGATGAACGTGCAGTTCGCCATCCAGAAACAGGACGGCCAGGACGTCATCTACGTGCTGGAAGTCAACCCCCGCGCCAGCCGTACCGTGCCCTACGTGAGCAAGGCCACCGGCATCCAGCTGGCCAAGGTGGCGGCGCGCTGCATGGCCGGCCAGAGCCTGGCCTCGCAGGGCATCACCAAGGAAGTCACGCCGCCGTACTTCAGCGTCAAGGAAGCGGTGTTCCCGTTCGTGAAGTTCCCCGGTGTGGACACCATCCT
>DASWYJ010000336.1:0-5912 GCA_036405035.1 Burkholderiaceae bacterium | reverse complement strand
ATCCGGGCCGGTCGGGGCCTTGCCGCGGCCATTGCCCGCGTGGCAGGAGACGCAGGCCAGCCGGTTGTACAGCGGGCCCAGGCCGTCCACCTGCTGGTCTCGGGCCGGGGCCACCACCCAGCTCTGCCGGAACAGGGAACGCCCGCGCAGGAAGGACTGCTGCTGGTCCGCAGTCAGGCCCGGCAGTGGCTGGCTGTAGGCGTCCACGGTGGCATTGGCCACCGTGCCGTCCTGTGACTGGGCTGGCAGGGCCAGCAGCAGCGCCAGCAGCGCCCCAGCCGCCAGACGACCGCCGTGCCGGAGGCGGGCGGCCGTCATGCCTGCAGGCTGCGCAGGGCGGCGTCGGCCTCGGCCAGGCGGCTCCTCGTGTGGTCGCGCCAGCCGCGCTCGGCGTCCAGCAGGGCCGCTGGATCGGTACCTTCCAGCCGGTCGCGGAAGCGCTGCCGCAGCGCGGGATCGGCGGCGGCGCTTTCGGTCAGCGGTGGCGCGCACAAGGCCTGGCGTGCCACCCGCAGCGCCGGTGCGGGGGTGCCCGCCGCCGCTTCGGCGCGGTGCAGCCGCTGCCACAGCGCGGTGCGCGTGGCATGGTCTTCCACCAGCATCTGCTGGAAAACCGCGCTGCTGAGGGCCAGCCGGGATTGGGCCTGCAGCCCGTCGTAGCCATAGTCGCCGCGGTCGGCGGCGGCAAACGGGTTGTAGTAGCCGGGCAGGCCGGCATACACCGACGGCCGGGCCGGGAGCTTGCGGATGCGCGGGTGCGCCAGGATGCGCTGGCCCGCCTCGGACAGCACGAAGGCGGCGAACGCCCGGCCCCCCTCGGGGTTGGGCGATTGGGCCGTGCGTGCGATCTGTCCGGGATTGATGCCCCCATGGCGGGGATAGACAAAATCCAGCGGGCTGCCGGGGCCGGCGGTGGCGACTGCGGCGGCCACGAAGAAGTCGATGGAAATGCCCACCAGGCAGCGGCCCGTGCCGACCTCGTCGCTGACGAAGGTGGCGCCGCGGTCCATGAGCCGGGCGTTGCCGGCGATGGCGCTCCACAGTGCCCAGCCGGCATCCCAGCCATGGGCCTGCAGCACGATCTCCACGATGGTGGGCGCGAAACCCACCCGGGCCGGAATGGGCAGTGCCACGCGGCCTGCGTACCGGGGATCGGCCAGGTCCTTCCAGTCCTGCGGTGCAGGCAGCCCGGCCTGGGCCAGCCCGGGCCGGTGCACGGCAAAGCCGAACCCGGCCACTTCGGTGGCCGCAAAGAACCCGGCCGGGTCGCTGATGGTGGTTTTTCCGACCTGCCCGGGAAGCCCGTCACGCGGCAGATCCAGCGGGCGCCATGCCCCTGCGGCCTTGGCGGCGGCAAAGGTGCGCGGGGATGCGCTCCAGTACACGTCGATGCCGCCCTGCCGGGGCTGCTGCAGGTAGGGCAGGGCGTCGTGCGGCATGCGCCACACCACCTGCATGCGGTAGCCCGGATGGGCTTTCTCGAACGCCGCTTCCATGCGAGACACGACCTCGTCCGGATAGCTGGTCAGCACCACCACCGGCTCGCGGGTGTTGGCGCGCAGCGGCAGCGCGGAGGCGCTCAGCAGGCCGGCGCCGGCCATGCGTAGCCAGTGACGGCGGTTGCCTGCAGGCAGGAGGATCATGGTGGCCTCGCGGGTCAGAATGGCATGTTGGCCTGGACGAACCAGGTGCGGCCCTGCTCGGGGAAGCCTTCGCTGTAGGCGTAGAGGCGGTCCAGCAGGTTGCGGGCACCGGCTTCGAACAGCGTGCCGTTGGACAGCTTGTAGCCGGCCTTCAGGTTGGCCACCGCAAACGAGCCCGCCACCTGGCGGGCATCGCTGGAGGAGAAGCGCGAGGACAGTCCTTCCACACTGCCGGTGGTGCTCCAGCCCTGGCCCAGCATCCAGGTCAGGCTGGCGAACAGTTTGTGGCGTGGGGTATCGATGAGCCGGACGGTCGGGTTCGACCGGTTCTCGCGTTCCAGCCAGGTGTAGTTGCCCGCATATTCCCAGGCGCCCACCGCACCGCGGCCCGACAATTCGATGCCGGTGGCCGTGGCCTTGCCCACGTTCTGCATCTGTGTGCACGGCGGCGTGCTGCAGGCCGTTGGTGCGAGCGAGAAGGCCTGGATCAGGTTGGTGATGTTGCTGCGGAACAGGTTGGCCTGCCAGGACAGCGCCTTGCCCAGGACGTCGGCGTAGCCCACTTCATAGTGGGTGGCTTCCTCGGTTTTCAGGTTGGCGTTGGGAATGGCCGTACCCATGCGGTAGGAGTAGCGGTCCTTGATGGTGGGAAAGCGGCTCTTGTTGGCGACGGTCAGGTGCAGCCGGCCGTGGGTGCTGGCCTTGTAGAACAGGCCCACCTGCGCATCGGTCGCGTCATTCTTGCCGAGCTGAAAGGGCAGCACCACGCCGTTCTGGAAATCCTGGGCCTGCTTGGTTTCGCGGCGGTTGTAGGCCAGGCCCGTGACCAGCGACCAATCGGCGCTGAGCGCGTGGCTGTCTTCCAGTGCGAACGATTGGGTGGAGTCCTTGAAGCGCCGCACCGGCTCACCGGCATTGTTCTCGCGGTGGATGTCGTCCTTCAGGTGCAGCGCGATGCGCAACTGGTTGGCCTCGGACAGGCGCAGGTCCATCTCGACGCTGCCGCCGTTGGTGTAGTCGTCGTACTTGCTCTGGAACGACGAGCGCAGCCGCTGCGTGGTGTAGGTTGCGTCGTCGTAGGTGAACAGCGAATTCTTGAAGGTGTCGTGGTACAGCCGCACCCGCAGATTGTGGGCGCCGATGCGGGTGTTGGACAGGAAGTACACGCTGTCCTTGTCCCAGTACGGCCAGCGCCAGTAGCGCGGGGCGATGCCGGCAACATTGCCGGCATAAGGGGGCGTGCCCTTGACGCCATGCTGGCTGACGTAGTTCACCGCGTATTCGTCGGTGGCGTTGGGTGTCAGGCCGAGCTTGATGTTGAACTTGCGGTCACGCTGGTAGCTGTTGTCGCGCCGGCCGCCGTCCTCGCCGCGTGCGGGCGTGAAATCGTCGGGCAGGCGGTAGTAGTCGTCCTCGGTGGCCGATGCGCTGGCCTGCACGTACCACGCGCCCTGGTTGCTGCCCAGGTTGACATAGCCCCGGCGCCCGCTGGATTCGCCATCGCTGGTGAACGTGAACCCGACCCCGGCCTCGCCCTCGAGCTTCTTCGTGGGGCGCCGGCTGATCAGGTTGATGGCGCCGCCCAGCGTGTTGGCGCCGTAGAGGGTGGAGCTGAAGCCCTTGGACACCTCGATGCGCGAGAGGTCGAAGGTGGTGAAGCGGCCCAGGTCGACATAGCCGTCGTAGGGAACGTAGATCGGGATGCCGTCGATGTAGATCGGCACCTGGCGCAGGTCGAAGCCGCGCAGGTACAGGATCTGTTCGTTGCGAGCGCCGAACTTGCCGATGTTGACCCCGCTGACCAGGTCCACGGCCTCGCCGACCGTGTGGCGGTCCTGGTTGCGGATGTCCTCGATGTCGATGGATTCGCTGCCGAGCTTGCCCCGCCCGTCGGGAGACGCGGTGACGGTGATTTCCCCGAGCGAGAAAACCTGCTCGGTGGCCTGCGCCGGGAAGGCCATCAGCATGGCAAGGGGTAGCAGCGGCAGATGCGGCGTGATTTTCATGATTGCCTCCGGCGCCCGTGGTGGCGCCTTGTTGTTGTGGTTCGCGTGGATCGGGGTGGGCCGGACACCGGCGCGCGCGGTGTCCGGCCAGTGGGTTGTGCTGCGCGTGGGGGCCGGCTTGTGGCCTGCCGCCCCGGTGGGCATCTGTAACGCCTGCTGGTGCTGCATTCGTTATATAGTTAAATATATTACGAAGAATTTCACACTGTCAAGCGGGAAGGCCCGGTTTCCGGTGGGTCGGTTGGCGGGAGCGGGAGGGGTGTGGCGGGGCCGCGACGGCCCGCAGGCGTCAGGGGGCCGGTCGCGGCGATGGGGCTGTGCGGCGCGGCGCTTCGTCAGGCCGTGCACGGGTTCTTAGATCATTTCTGCATGAGCGCATGAGAAATGACCATTGGCGCTGCGGTGGCTGGCTCGCCACAATGGCGCTGTGTCCAGAAGAGTCCGGTGTTGCATGACACCTCTTCTGGCACGCTTCAGTGTCTCTCTGTGCTTCTCTTCAGCCGGGCCTTCGGGCCCGGCTTTTTTATGCGCCGCCGATGCGCTGGCCGTCGCTGAATACCGCGAGCTCGCCGGGCTCCAGCCGCACCCAGGTTTCGTTGGTGGTCAGTGGCGCGGTGACCACCACCGCCACCTGGTCGCCCGGTCCGGCGTGCTCGGCGAAATTGATGCGCAGGTCTTCGTCGCTCAGCGTGGCGTCGGTAAACGGGTGTTGCCGCACCACGTAGTGCAACTGGGTGGATGCATGGGCCCACAGTGCCTGGCCGTTGCTCAGCAGGCAATTGAAGCTGCCATGGGCGGCGATGCGCGGGAGCAGTTCACCCAGCGTCAGCGTCAGTTCGGCCACGCTGGGCACACCGGCGTGCGATTTGGCCAGTTCCTGCATCAACCAGCAGAAGGCGCGTTCGCTGTCGGTGCTGCCCACCGGGCGGAAACTGCCGTGCAGCCGGGGGTGGAAATTCTGCAGGTCGCCGTTGTGCGCAAACACCCAGTAGCGGCCCCACAGCTCGCGCACGAAAGGGTGGCAGTTCTGCAGCGCCACCACACCCTGCGTGGCCTTGCGGATGTGCGCGATGACGTTGCGGCTCTTGATCGGGTAGCTGCGGATGAGCGCGGCCACGGGCGAGTCGGAGGCCGGCGCGTGGTCGACGAAATGGCGCAGGCCCTTGTCGCAGTCGGGGTCGTCGCCGCCCTCGAAGAAGGCGATGCCCCAGCCGTCGGTGTGGTGGTCGGTGCGGCCGCCGCGCTGCGCAAACCCCGTGAAGCTGAAGGTCACGTCGGTCGGTGTATTGCTGTTCATGCCGAGCAGTTGGCACATGGTCTTATGGCCTCGCCACGGGAGGCACCCGCAAGCGCCACGCCGCCAGCAGCGCCAGTGCACACAGGCCGGCCAGCATCAGGAACGATTCATTGAACGCCGCCAGCCGCGCCGGGCTCGTGGCGGCGTTGGTCAGGCTGTCGCCGTGCACGGCCAGCCGCCATTCGAGCACGATGCCACACAGGCTCACGCCGGCCGCACCGCCCAGCATGCGCAGGAAGTTGATCGCGCTCGAGCCCTGCGGGATCAGCGCCGTATCCAGCCCGCGCATCGAGCCCAGGTTCAGCGACGGCAGGATGAACCCCAGCCCGATGCGGCCCAGGATGGCCCAGCACACCAGCACCCACAGCGCCGTGCCCAGCCCCACGGTAATCATCAGCGTGAACGAGGCCGCCAGCAGCGCCAGCCCGATGCTCACCAGCAGGTAGGTGGGCTGCCGGTCGGCGAGCCGGCCTACCACGGCAATCGTCACTGCCAGCACAAAACCGGCCGGCAGCAGGATGGTGCCCACATGCGATGCCGACAGCCCCAGCCCGAGCTGCATGTACACCGGCAGCAGATAGGTGGAGCCGAACAGCGCGGTGCCGTAGATGAAGGCCACCATGCTGCCCATGGCGAACGGGCGGTAGCCAAACAGCGCGAGGTTCATCAGCGGCTCGCGGCCCTGCCGTGCCATGCGGCGCTGCCACCACAGAAAGGCCACCAGCGCCGCCGCGGCGCCGCCCAGCAGCGCGCCGGCCTCCAGTGCCGAGCCGCCATGCAGTGCCACCAGCCCATTGAGCAGGCACAGCGTGCCGGCGCTGCCGAGCAGCAGGCCGCGCCAGTCGAGCCCGGCGCCGGCGCGGTTGGCCGCCACGCCGCCGGGCGCCGAGTCGGGCCCGTAGGTGCGCGCCAGCCACAGCGAGGCCAGGCAGAACGGCACCCCCATGAAGAAGATCGAGCGCCAGC
>DASWYJ010000335.1:0-12333 GCA_036405035.1 Burkholderiaceae bacterium | reverse complement strand
CAGCGTGAGGGCAATGCCCACGGTGAACAGCAGCGACCACACGCCGTAGTCAAAACCCGTGAGGTAGCTGCCCAGCATCCAGCCCTGTGCCATCGTGGCCAGCAGCGAGCCGATGGCGAACAGCCAGTTCCAGAAGGTCTTGTGGCTGTCGCGTGCCTTCACGCGGAAATCGAACGACACGCCGCGCAGCGTCAGGCCGATCAGCATCACCGCCACCGGCAGGTACAGCGCGCTCAGCACCACGCCGTGGGCCTTGGGAAAGGCCACCAGCAGCACGCCGATGCCCAGCACCAGCCAGGTCTCGTTGGCGTCCCAGAAGGGACCGATGCTGGACACCATGATGTCCTTCTCGGCGTCGGTCGCCAGCGGCAGCAGGATGCCCACACCCAGGTCGTAGCCGTCGAGCACCACGTAGATCATGAGCGCCAGGCCCATCACACCCATGAAGAGCAGCGGGAGAAAGGTTTGCCAGGTCATGTGGGGGCTCCCGTGTTGGCGGTGGTGCTGATCGGCAGCGGCGTTTCCGGAGCTGGCTGGGCCGGATGCTCGGCCATGTACTTGATGACGCCGATGTACGACACCAGCAGCAGCGCATACAGCAGCAGGTACGCGATCAGTGTGCCCATCACCATCGGCGGCGGGTGGAGCGCAACCACATCGGCGGTTTTCAGCATGCCGTAGACGATCCACGGCTGGCGGCCGATCTCCGTCACGTACCAGCCCGCCAGCGTGGCCACCCAGCCGGAGAAGCTCATGCCCGCCAGCGTGTAGAGCAGCCAGCGCGGCAGCGCGATGGTGGCACGGTTGCGCAGCAGCTTCCATGCGCTGAACCACGCCACTGCCAGCATCAGCATGCCCACGCCGACCATGATGCGGAAGCCCCAGAACACCGGCGCCACCGGCGGGTGCGCGCCAGGAAACTCGTTCAGGCCTTTCAGCTCGGCATCCAGGTCATGCGCCAGCACCAGGCTCGCGGCCTTGGGAATCTGGATCGCGTACAGCGTGCGGCCTTCCTTTTCGCTGGGGAAGCCGAACAAAGTGAGCGGTGCGCCTTTTTCGGTGTGCCAGATGCCTTCGATGGCGGCGATCTTGGCCGGCTGGTGGTGCAGCGTGTTCAGCCCATGCAGGTCGCCCATGAAAATTTGCAGCGGAATCGCCACCGCTGCGGCCATGACGGCGGTACGCAGCGCCTTGTGGGTACCGGCGGTATCGGTTTTGCGCAGGATCTGCCAGGCGCTTACACCCGCCATCAGAAACGATGCAGTGAGTGCCGAGGCCAGCAGCTTGTGGCCCAGCCGGTACGGAAAAGAGGGATTGAAGACCACGGCCCACCAGTCGGTGGCATGGAATTCACCGTTGATGACGGTGTAGCCGGCGGGCGTCTGCATCCAGGAATTGAGGCTCAGGATCCAGAACGCCGACATCGTGGTACCAAAAGCCACCAGAAAGGTGGCGATCAGGTGGGTGCGCTCCGATACCCGGCCCCGCCCGAACAGCATGATGCCCAGGAAGGTTGCCTCCAGGAAGAACGCCGTCAGCACCTCGTAGCCCAGCAGCGGGCCCGAGATGTTGCCGGTTTTCTCCATGAAGCCCGGCCAGTTGGTGCCGAACTGGAAGCTCATGGTGATGCCCGACACCACGCCCAGCGCAAAGGTCAGCGCGAAGATCTTCGTCCAGAAGTAGTACGCCTGTTCCCAGGCTGCGGCATCGGGTGTGCCGCGGGTGGCGGCGTAGCGCAGGCGGAAGAAGAGCAGCAGCCAGCACAGCGCGATGGTGATGGTGGGGAAGAGGATGTGAAAACTCATGTTCGCGGCAAACTGGATGCGCGAAAGAATCAGGTGCTCCATGCTCAGCTCTCCTCGTTGTTGCGCCGGGTGGCCGAACGGCCGGTGATGCGATCCTTGAAGTCGAGAACCTTGGTAACCGTGGCACCCATGCCCATCAGCTGCATGGCGGTTTCCGGCGAGAGTTTCTGCACATCATCGAACCAGCGCATCAGCCGGTCAATGAGATCGTGCATCTCGCGCATCCGCGCCTGGGCATGGCGCTCGGCCTCGGTGGCAGGCTGTTCCAGCAGTGCGCTGCGCAGCATGGACAGCGTGGGCTCGATCTCGCGGCGCCGCCGCTCTTCGGCCAGCACCCGGAAAATCTCCCACACATCGGCCGGTGCCTCGAAGTACTCGCGCCGGTCGCCGCTCTGGTGACGCAGTTTCACCAGCCGCCATGCCTGCAGCTCCTTCAGGCCCATGCTGACATTGGAGCGCGAGAACGCCAGCGCCTCGGCAATCTCGTCGGCATTCAGCGCCCGCTGCGCGATGAACAGCAGCGCATAGATCTGGCCCACGGTGCGGTTGATGCCCCAGCGGCTGCCCATCTCGCCAAAATGGGTCACGAACTGGCGGTTCAATGGCGGCAGCGGGTCCAGCGGACCTGCGGGTTC
This sequence comes from Burkholderiaceae bacterium, assembly GCA_036405035.1. Lineage (GTDB taxonomy): Bacteria > Pseudomonadota > Gammaproteobacteria > Burkholderiales > Burkholderiaceae_C > PCRC01. The sequence continues at coordinate 9,893 of DASWYJ010000335.1, read as the reverse complement.
GGGTAGATCGGAAGTGTTCATCGTGCTGTAATTTCAGTAATTACTGAAATTACAGCACGATCAGATGCCATTTGTCCAGCGCGTTTGCAGTTTCTGCAGCAGATTCATATACTGTTTGAATGAACAGTATTCTGCAGCCAGCCACACCCATCAAGGGCAGGGGAAGTGCCAGCCGACTGGCGCACCGCTTCACCCGCGATACCCGGGAGCCGTTCGACGACGGTTGGCCGGCAGACGGTGAAGACAGCACCGATGCGCCTCCGCCCGCAACCACTGTCACCATGGAAGATGCCCGGAGCGCGCTCAGCCACAACGACTCGCCCGACCTGTATTTCACCGCCGGCCTGAACCCCTACCGCGGCTGCGAGCATGGCTGCAGCTACTGCTACGCCCGGCCCACCCACAGCTACCTGAACCTGTCGCCCGGGCTGGATTTCGAAACCCGCATTGTGGCCAAGCGCAACCTGGCCGCGCTGCTGGCGGACGAGTTGCAGGCTCCCGGCTACCGGCCCAGCCCGATTGCCATCGGCTCGGCGACGGATGGCTACCAGCCGATCGAGCGGGGCCTGGGCATCACCCGCGCGGCGCTGGAGGTGTTGCGGTGCTGCCACCATCCGCTGGGCATCGTCACCAAGGGCAGCGGGGTCGAACGCGACATCGATATCCTCGCACCGATGGCTGCGCAGCGGCTGGCCACCGTGGTCGTCAGCCTGGGTACGCTCGACGCGGAGCTGGCCCGCACGCTGGAGCCACGCGCCGCTGCGCCGCACCGGCGGCTGCGCACCATCCGCACGCTGGCCGCGGCCGGCATCCCGGTGGGGGTGAGCCTGGCGCCGCAGATTCCCTTCATCAACACCGACATGGAGCAGGTGCTGGCCGCCGCCCGCGAAGCCGGCGCGCTGCGGGCCTTCTACACCGTGGTGCGTCTACCCTGGGAAGTGGCTCCGCTGTTTCGCGCCTGGCTGGAGCAGCACCATCCGCAACGCGCCGCGCGGGTGATGGCACGCATTGCCGACATGCGGGGCGGGGCCGACTACGACAGCCGCTTTGGCGCCCGCATGCGGGGCGAGGGGATATGGGCCGATTTGCTGCACCAGCGCTTCACCAAGGCCTGTGAGCGGCTGGGCTTGAACCGGGAGCGGCTGCAGCTGGATTGCAGCCAGTTCCAGCCCGCCTTGCTGCGGGGCCAGGTCAGCCTTTTTTAGGGTTGGAGGCCGTTTTTTTGCTGATTTGTATGCAAATCAGTGCCATGGCCAGCGTGAATGCTGGTTTGTTTGCTATTGATACCGTAGCAAAAGCAGGCTGTCTCAGGCCATGCCCTGGTGGCGCAGCAGGGCTTCGAGCTGGGGTTCGCGCCCCCGGAAGGCGCGGAACGACTCCATGGCAGGCCGGCTGCCACCGGCTTCCAGAATGGCTTCGCGGTATTTTCGGCCGGTTGCGAGGTTGGGCGTGCCGTCGTCCTGCGCGGTTTCCTCGAAAGCCGCATAGGCGTCGGCGCTGAGCACCTCGGCCCACTTGTAGCTGTAGTAGCCCGCCGCGTAGCCACCCGCGAAGATGTGGCTGAAGGTGTGGGCCGTGCGGCTGTAGGCCGGCGACTGCACGACCGCCACCTCGGCACGCACCGCCTGCAGCAGCGCCATGAAGTCATCGGCCGGCTGGTGGCTGGTATGCAGCAGCATGTCGAACAGCGCGAACTCGATCTGCCGCAGCGTCTGCAGGCCGCTCTGGAAGTTCTTGCCGGCGAGCATCTTCTCGAACAGCGCACGCGGCAGCGGTGCGCCGGTGTCTACATGGGCGGTCATGTGCTTGAGCACATCCCATTCCCAGCAGAAGTTTTCCATGAACTGGCTGGGCAATTCCACCGCATCCCATTCCACGCCGCTGATGCCGGACACGTCGCGCTCGTTCACCTGCGTCAGCATGTGGTGCAGGCCATGGCCGAATTCGTGGAAGAGGGTGGTCACGTCGTCGTGCGTGAGCAGCGCGGGCTTGCCATCCACACCATCGGCGAAGTTGCAGACCAGCTGGGCCACCGGCGTCTGCAGCCGGCCCGTGTCGGGGCGCAGCCAGCGCGCGCGCGCGTCGTCCATCCAGGCGCCGCCGCGCTTGCCGGTGCGGGCGGTGGGATCGAGGTAGAACTGCCCCACGAGGCTGCCCGCCCGCTCGATGCGGTAGAACAGCACCGACGGGTGCCATACCGGCGCCTTGTCTTCGCGGATGCTCACCTCGAACAGGGTTTCGATGATCTTGAACAGCCCGCCCAGCACCTTGGGCGCGGTGAAGTACTGCTTGACCTCCTGGTCGCTGAAGGCGTAGCGCGCCTCCTTCAGCTTCTCGGCGATGTAAGGCCAGTCCCAGGCCTGGGGATCGGTGAGCTGCAGATGCTCGCGGGCAAAGGCGCGCATGTCGGCCAGGTCTTTTTCGGCATAGGGCCGGGCGCGCTGGGCGAGGTCGCGCAGGAAGCCGATGACCTGCGCCGGTGAGTCGGCCATTTTGGGGATCAGCGACAGCGTGCCGAAATCCGGATAGCCCAGCAGCCGGGCTTCTTCCTGGCGCAGGGCCAGGATTTCGCGCACCAGCGCGGTGTTGTCGAGCGCGGGGTCACCCAGCTCGCTGGCCCGGGTGACGTAGGCGCGGTACAGGGTTTCGCGCAGCGCACTGCTGTGGGCGAACTGCATCACCGGCAGGTAGCACGGCATTTTCAGCGTGAGCTTGTAGCCTTCCTTGCCTTCTGCCCGGGCTGCACCGGCGGCGGCCTGCTGCACGTCGGAGGGTACGCCGTGCAGTTCCTCGGCCGAGGCGTAGTAGGCATAGCGGTCGGTGGCGTCCAGCGCGTGTTCGCTGAATTGCTGCGCCAGCTCGGCCTGGCGCTCCTGGATGGCGGCGAAACGGGCCTTGGCTTCACCCCGCAACTCGGCCCCGCTGAGCACGAAATTGCGCACCGCCAGCGTATGGGCCTGCGTCTGTTCAGCATTCAGGCTGGCCGGGTCGATGGCCTTGTACTTGGCGTAGAGCCGCTCATCGGCGCCCAGGCGGGTCCAGAACTCCGTCACTACGGGCAGCGCAGCGGTATAGGCCGCGCGCAGTTCCGGGGTGTCGGCCACGGCGTTCAGGTGGCTGATGCTGCCCCAGGCCCGGCCGAGCTTCTCGGTTGCCACGTCGAGCACACCGGCGATGGCGCTCCAGCTGGCGGGAAAATCCGGCTGCGTCACGGCTTCGAGCGCGGCATTGCTTTCCTGCAGCAGCGCGGTGATGGCGGGAGCCACATGCTCCGGCAGGATCCGGTCAAACAGCGGGAGGTCCGAAGAGGCGAGCAGGGGATTGGTCATAAGTCTGATTTTGCCGCCATTCGGACCGGCTGAAGGCGGGAAATGATCGGGAATGCCTATCCCTCAGATAGGGACGGCGCACCGGTATTCAATGTGCTGCGCCCGGCCAATGGCCGACCGCATCAGGACACACGCTCCGCCGCTTCCAGGGTATTGACCAGAAGCATCGTGATCGTCATCGGGCCCACGCCGCCGGGTACCGGGGTGATGTGGCTGGCCACCTGGCTGACGCCGGCAAAATCGACGTCGCCGCAGAGCTTGCCTTCGTCATTGCGGTTCATGCCCACGTCGAGCACCACCGCGCCGGGCTTGACCATGTCGGCCGTGAGCACATTGCGCTTGCCGACGGCGGCGACGATCACGTCGGCCTGCAGCGTCTGCGCCTTCAGGTCCTGGGTGGCACTGTGGCAGATGGTCACGGTGGCGTTTTTCTGCAGCAGCATCAGCGCCATGGGTTTGCCCACGATGTTGCTGCGGCCAATGACCACTGCGTGTTTGCCCTTCAGGTCGTAGCCAATGCTTTCCAGCATCTTCATGCAGCCATAGGGGGTGCAGGGCCAGAAGCCGGGCATGCCGGTCATCAGCGCGCCGGCGCTGGCGATGTGGAAGCCGTCCACGTCCTTGGCCGGAGAAATCGCCTCGATGACTTTCTGCGCGTCGATGTGCGCCGGCAGCGGCAGCTGCACCAGGATGCCGTGGATGGACGGGTCGTTGTTAAGGGCGTCCACGCGGGCCAGCAAATCGGCCTCGCTCAGGCTGGCGTCGTGCTTCTCCAGCACCGAATGCAGGCCGCCGTCTTCACAGGCCTTGACCTTGTTGCGCACATAGACCTGGCTGGCCGGGTTGTCACCCACCAGGATCACAGCCAGGCCGGGCGTGGTGCCACGCGCCTTCAGCGCGCTGGTGCGGCGGGCAACATCGTCACGGAGCTGGCGGGAGAGGGCGTTTCCGTCTATCAGCCGGGCAGTCATCGGGGGTCTCCAGAAAAACGAACGCCCGCCAGTCTGTGCCGTGCGGGCGTGGGGTTGGCAGGCAAAGGGGGATCAGGGCCGGGCGTCGACCTTGGCGGAACCGAGCGCGATCTTCAGCAGGTCGGCCACGGTGTTGGCGTTGAGCTTTTCCATGATGTTGGCGCGGTGCGCCTCCACCGTCTTGATGCTGATGCCCAGGTCGTCGGCGATCTGCTTGTTCAGCCGGCCGGCCACGATGCGTTCCAGCACCTGGCCTTCGCGGGAAGTGAGCTTGCCCAGCAGTGCGTCGCGGCTGGCCGAATGCTGGTGGTCGCTGAAGGCGCTCTTCGCATGTTCGAGCATGCGCTCGACCAGGCTGACCAGTTCGTCCTCGTTGAAAGGCTTCTGGATGAAATCCATCGCGCCCTTCTTCATGGTGTTGACTGCCATGGGCACGTCGCCATGGCCGGTGATGAACACGATGGGCAGCGGGGAACGACGCTCCATGAGCCGGTCCTGCAGTTCCAGGCCGGTCATGCCACCCATGCGGATGTCGACGATCAGGCAGGCGACTTCGCGCGCGTCGTAGCGGCTCAGGAAGGATTCGGCGGAATCGAAGCAACGGACCCGGTAGTCCTTGCCTTCCAGCAGCCACTGCAGGGAATCGCGCACGGCTTCGTCGTCATCGACAACATAAACCGTGCCTTTTTTCGGAATCAGACTCATCCTTCGCCTTTATTCAGTTGCCGCGACACCATGCCGCGCCTTGGGGCTGCTGGCCGCCGTAACGGGCAGCCAGAAAGTGAAGCGGCATCCGACGATTTCGGAACCATTGTAGAGGTTGTCCGCCTGCATCCGTCCCTGGTGGGATTCGACGATGGAGCGGCACAGGCTCAGGCCGATACCCATGCCGTCGGACTTGGTGGAGTAGAAGGCCTCGAACAGCCGCTCCTTGACCTCGGGAACCAGGCCATCGCCGTTGTCGGTCACCGCGAATTCCACCATGTCACCGGCCTCGGTACGGCGCGGAACCACCCGCAGCTCGACGTTGCGGCGCGACGAAGGCCGCTGTGCATGGTCGATGGCCTCGGCGGCGTTTTTCAGCAGGTTGATCAGCACCTGCTCGATCAGGATGGGGTCGACCGTGATCTTCGGCAGGCGTGCCGCCACGTAGTGGCTCAGCCGCACGTGGCGCCGGCGCAGTTCGATCTCGGCCAGCTCGACCGCTTCGTTGACGATGACGGCAATGTCGGCAATGCTGCGGTTGGGTTCGCTGCGCTTCACGAAGGAGCGGATGCGCTGGATGATCTGCCCGGCGCGCTGCGCCTGGCGCGCGGTTTTCTCCAGCGCGGTCAGCAGATCCTCGTTGCTGATCTGCTGGCTGCGGATGCGCGACACCATGCCGTTGCAGTAGTTGTTGATCGCGGTCAGCGGCTGGTTCAGCTCATGCGCCACGCTCGACGCCATTTCGCCCATGGTGATCAGCCGGCTGGCGGTGTGGGCGCGTTCGGCCTGGGTGGCGGCCTGTTCCTCGGCGTGGCGGCGCGGCGTGATGTCGGTGGCGATCACCATCTGCGCCAGGCGGCCATCCACCCAGTTCAGGTAGCGCGACCGGACCTCGAGCCATTTGTTCAGTTCCGGGATGAAGATTTCGGCGTTCTCGGTCTGTGCGGCGGTCAGCGGGTCGGTGGGCAGGCCGGCGAATGAATCGACGTCGTCCAGCACTTCGTCGTGCGGCAGGGATTCCAGCACACCGGCCTGGGCTACCAGGCCCAGGTGGCCGTCGGCGTTGGAGCCGAACCACAGGCGGTAGAGCCGGTTGGCGAACAGGATCTCCTCACTGCCCAGCGGCGCCACCGACACCGCCGCATCGAGTGCCTCCAGCACCGTGGTGAAGCGTTCGTAGGAGGCCGAAAGCTGTTCCCGCACCCGGTTCGGTTCGGTGATGTCGGTCATCGAGGCCATCCAGCCGGTCTGCTGGCCGTGTGCATCGATCAGCGGAGATACATATAGCCGCGCATCGAAGATCGACCCCTCCTTGCGCTTGACCCGGACCTGGAATCCCCCCGGCGGTGTGCGGCCATTGATTTCGTCGGTCAGGCGCGCGTTCAGCAGCGCGTGGTCTTCCTCGGGCCAGTAGGCAAACGGCGGATCGCGGTTGACCAGTTCGGCCTCGCTCCAGCCGGTCATCTGGCAGAAGGCCGGGTTCACATAGGTGATGCGGCCCTGCAGATCCAGCACCCGCATGCCGGTGAGCATGGAGTTCTCCATGGCGCGCCGGAAATTGGTTTCCTCGATCAGCGCGTTCTGGGCCTGGATGCGGCGGCGGGTGTGTTTCCAGTTGCCGATCAGCATCCAGGCGGTGAGCAGGCTCAGCGCAATCACCAGCCAGAACAGGCCGCTGCCAATCACGCCCAGCGAGGTGCGGTAGGCCTGGCCGCGCAGCACCAGGCTGTTGCCCACCGGGGTGACCGGTACTTCGTATTCGGTGCCGGGGTCATACCAGGGCAGCAGGCGGCTGGCGGCGGGCCGGGCAGGGGTGTTGCTGCCCGCCAGCACATTGGCCTGGTCGTCGAGCAGGGCCACGGCGTATTTGGCGGTGGTTTCGGCCGGGATGCCGAAGCGCATCAGGCCGTCAATCGCGTATTCGCCGAGGATCACGCCGTTGAAGCGCCCCTGGTCGCTCAGCGGCACATGCAGCTGGAGCAGCGGCATGGTGTTGTTGGCGGCCGACGGCCGGGCATAGACCGGCTGCCGCAGGTCGCGTGTCAGGTCGAACGCACCACCAGTTTCCCCCGGCTTGAGCACTTCGTCCGCACTGCGCAGCTGGCTGGCGAGCACATTGGCCGAGGTGTAGTTGACCTTGATGCGGCGCTGGGGGTCGATCCAGCTGATGGCCATCAGCTCGGGATAGCGCGCCACCATGGCCTCGGCCTGCTCGACGAATTCGGCGCTGTTCACGTCGCGGTTGGAGACATCCCGCGCCAGCCGCATGAACTGCTCCTGCTGCTCGATCAGCCGCAGGCGCAGCCGCTGCTGCGCGTACTCCATGTCGCGCTTGACGGTCTCCTGCTCCCGGCCTATTTCCTCCAGGCGCAGGTACCAGAAAGCCGAAATGATGGCCGCCATGAAGAGCAGCACGGCAGCGAGCGGGGCCAGCAGCGCGATGCGGTCCTGCCGCGCCGGCGATTGCCGGAGCCACCAGCGGCGCCACCACAATGTGGCGCCCGGCGCAACGACGGGAACAGGGGCTGGCGAATCCATGGGGACAAGTGTAGGGTATGGCTCTGCACACCCCAGCAATTGCCTTGCCAACCCATTAATTACCGTAATATGAAATCATTCGCCATGATTTGAAAAATCAAGGGAGTTGTGCGACAATTTTTCCAGCAATCGCACCGCTGCGCACCAACCCGGCGCGCGGCCGGATGCGCAGTGCAGCTGATTCCATAAGGAGACAACCATGGCAGCGCTTCCAGAGAACCTGTTCGGTGCCGGCGCCGACGACGCCGACGCGGCAGAAACCCGTGAATGGATGGACGCGCTGTCCGCCGTTCAGCAGCAACATGGCCCCGAGCGGGTGCATTTCCTGCTGGAACAACTGCTGGAGCATGCGCGCCAGCACAGTGTGGACATGCCGTTCTCGGCCAACACCGGGTATGTCAACACCCTGGAGCCCGACCAGGAAGAGCGCTGCCCCGGCAACCTGGAGATCGAGGAGCGGCTGCGTTCCTACATGCGCTGGAACGCCATGGCGATGGTGGTCAAGGCCAACCGCCACCACCCGGAAGACGGCGGTGACCTGGGGGGCCATATTGGCTCATTCGCTTCGCTGGCGCACCTGTTTGGCGCCGGTTTCAACCATTTCTGGCACGCCGAGAGCGCTGAACCCGGAAAAGAGCATGGCGGCGACTGCCTCTATATCCAGGGCCATGTGTCGCCCGGCGTCTACGCCCGGGCCTACCTGGAAGGCCGCCTCACCGAAGAGCAGCTGCTGAACTTCCGTCAGGAAGTCGATGGCAAGGGCCTCTCCAGCTACCCGCACCCCAAGCTGATGCCGGAGTTCTGGCAGTTCCCCACGGTGTCGATGGGCCTGGGCCCGCTGATGGCCATTTACCAGGCGCGCTTTCTGAAATACCTGCACGCCCGCGGCATTGCCAACACCGAGAACCGCAAGGTCTGGGTGTTCTGTGGCGACGGCGAGATGGACGAGGTGGAGAGCCTGGGCGCCATCGGCCTGGCCGCGCGTGAAAAGCTCGACAACCTGGTCTTTGTCATCAACTGCAACCTGCAGCGGCTCGACGGCCCGGTGCGTGGCAACGGCAAGATCGTGCAGGAACTGGAAGGCGAGTTCCGCGGTGCCGGCTGGAACGTCATCAAGCTGCTCTGGGGCAGCAACTGGGACCCGCTGCTGGCGCGCGACAAGGACGGCGCGCTGAAAAAGCTGATGATGGACACACTCGACGGCGACTACCAGGCCTTCAAGGCCAACGACGGCGCCTACGTGCGCAAGCATTTCTTCGGCCGCGATCCGAAGACGCTGGAGATGGTCGCCAAGATGAGCGACGACGACATCTGGAACCTCAAGCGCGGCGGGCACGATCCGCAAAAGGTCTATGCGGCCTACCACGCGGCGGTCAACCACGTGGGCCAGCCCACGGTGCTGCTGATCAAGACCGTCAAGGGTTTTGGCATGGGCAAGATCGGCGAGGGCAAGAACACGGTGCACCAGACCAAGAAGCTCACCGACGAGGACATCAAGGCCTTCCGCGACCGCTTCAACATCCCGATTCCCGACAGCGAGCTGCCCAAGCTGCCGTTCTACAAGCCGGCCGACGACACGCCCGAGATGCGCTACCTGCACGAGCGCCGCAAGGCCCTCGGTGGCTACCTGCCGCACCGCCGGGTGAAAGCCGACGAAAGCTTCACAGTGCCCTCGCTGGAGACCTTCAAGGCGGTGCTGGAGCCCACCGCCGAAGGCCGCGAGATCAGCACCACGCAGGCCTATGTGCGTTTCCTCACCCAGTTGCTGCGCGACCAGGCGCTGGGCCCGCGTGTGGTGCCCATCCTGGTCGACGAGGCCCGCACCTTCGGCATGGAAGGCCTGTTCCGCCAGATCGGCATCTACAACCCGCACGGACAGCAGTACACCCCGGTCGACAAGGACCAGGTCATGTACTACAAGGAAGACAAGGCCGGCCAGATCCTGCAGGAAGGCATCAACGAAGCCGGCGGCATGTCCAGCTGGATCGCCGCGGCCACCTCGTACAGCACGAACAACCGCATCATGGTGCCGTTCTACGTGTACTACTCGATGTTCGGCTTCCAGCGCATCGGCGACCTGGCCTGGGCGGCGGGTGACATGCAGGCCCGGGGCTTCCTGCTGGGCGGCACCTCCGGCCGCACCACGCTGAACGGCGAAGGCCTGCAGCACGAGGACGGCCACAGCCACATCCTGGCCAATACCATCCCCAATTGCGTGAGCTACGACCCCACGTTTGCGCATGAAGTCGCGGTGATCATGCACCACGGCCTGAAGCGTATGGTCGAGCGCCAGGAAAACGTCTTCTACTACCTGACGCTGCTGAACGAAAACTACGCCATGCCGGGCCTC
>DASWYJ010000334.1:0-2184 GCA_036405035.1 Burkholderiaceae bacterium | reverse complement strand
CTGATCGACGGCGTGGAATACTTTGACGACAGCAAGGGCACCAACGTGGGCGCAACCGTGGCCGCGCTGCTGGGCCTGGGCGCCGAGCGCCGGGTGGTGGTCATTCTGGGCGGCGACGGCAAGGGCCAGGACTTTGCACCGCTGGCACCCGCCGTGGCAGCCCATGCGCGGGGTGTGGTCGTGATCGGCCGCGACGGTCCGCAGATCGCGGCTGCGCTGGCAGCGACCGGTGTGCTGGTCATGCCGGCTGCCGCGATGGACGAAGCCGTCACGCTGGCCAGCCGGCAGGCCCAGGCGGGCGACGCGGTGCTGCTGTCGCCGGCCTGCGCCAGCTTCGACATGTTCACCGACTATGCCCACCGCGCACAGGTGTTCTGCGATGCGGTGCGGGCGCTGGCCCATGCGGCCGGCGCGGAACTGGAGGGCGCGGCATGAGCGCGCTGGCCGGTCGTCTGTGGGGCTGGTTCGGCGGTGCGTCGCGCGCCGCCGCCGACGCGCTGCCCGTGCGCATCGGTGGCATGGAGTTCGCCCGCACCCCCAGCACGCCGGCCCGGGTGCTGGGCTTCGACCAGGCGCTGGTGTGGGTCACGGTGGCGCTGCTCACCTGGGGCCTGATCATGGTGTATTCGGCATCGGTGGCCATGCCCGACAACCCCCGGTTCGCCAACTACGCCCACACCCATTTCTTGATGCGGCACATGCTGTCGCTGGTGCTGGCCTTCGTGGCCGCGCTGATTGCGTTCCAGATCCCGCTGCGTACCTGGGAACGCATGGCTCCCTGGCTGTTCGTGGCTTCGCTGGTGCTGCTGATCGCGGTGCTCATTCCGCATGTGGGCCGGGGCGTGAATGGCGCACGCCGCTGGATCGCGCTGGGATTCATGAACTTCCAGCCGTCTGAGCTCGCCAAGTTCGCCGTGCTGCTGTACGCCGCCGACTACATGGTGCGCAAGATGGAAGTGAAGGAGCGCTTCTTCCGCGCCGTGCTGCCGATGGGCGTGGCCGTGGCCATCACCGGCCTGCTGCTGCTGGCCGAGCCGGACATGGGCGCCTTCATGGTGATCGCGGTCATCGCCATGGGCATCCTGTTCCTGGGCGGCGTCAATGCGCGGATGTTCTTCCTGATCGCGGCCATCCTGCTGGTGGCTTTCGGCATGATGATCTATTTCAGCGAATGGCGGCGCGAGCGCATCTTTGCCTATCTCGACCCCTGGAGCGCCGAACACGCGCTGGGCAAGGGCTACCAGCTGTCGCATTCGCTGATCGCCATTGGCCGCGGCGAGATTTTTGGTGTCGGGCTCGGTGGCAGCGTCGAGAAACTGCACTGGCTGCCCGAGGCGCATACCGATTTCCTGCTGGCCGTGATCGGCGAGGAGTTCGGCCTGGTGGGCGTGCTGCTGGTCATTGGCCTGTTCCTCTGGCTGACCCGCCGGCTGATGCACATCGGCCGGCAGGCCGTCGCGCTCGACCGCGTGTTTGCCGGCCTGGTGGCCCAGGGCGTGGGCATCTGGATGGGTTTCCAGGCCTTCATCAACATGGGCGTGAACCTTGGCGCGCTGCCCACCAAGGGCCTGACGCTGCCGCTGATGAGCTACGGCGGCTCGGCCATTCTGGTGAACCTGGTGGCGCTGGCCGTGGTGCTGCGCATCGACTATGAAAACCGCCAGCTGATGCATGGGGGGCACCTGTGAGCGGCCCCTACACCGCGCTCGTCATGGCCGGCGGTACCGGCGGGCACATCTTTCCCGGCCTGGCCGTGGCCGAAGCGCTGCGCGCGCGCGGCTGGCAGGTGCACTGGCTCGGTGGCCGTGGCCAGCCCGGCAGCCCCAGCATGGAAAGCCGGCTGGTGCCGCCGCGCGGCTTTGTGTTCGAGGGCATCGATTTCTCCGGGGTGCGCGGCAAGGGCCTGGCCACGCTGGTGCTGCTGCCCTGGCGCCTGCTGAAGGCTTTTGGGCAGAGCATTGCGGTGATGCGCCGGGTGCGGCCCGATGTGGTGGTGGGCCTGGGCGGCTACATCACCTTCCCGGCAGGGCTGATGGCCGCGCTGCTGGGCAAGCCGCTGGTGCTGCACGAGCAGAACGCCGTGGCCGGCATGGCCAACAAGGTGCTGGCCCGTGTGGCCCGCAAGGTGTTCACCGCATTCCCGCAGGCGCTGCGCCAGGCCGAATGGGTGGGCAACCCGCTGCG
>DASWYJ010000333.1:0-3663 GCA_036405035.1 Burkholderiaceae bacterium | reverse complement strand
CCGGGCCGCACCGATGCGTCGCAGGCACAGACCGATGTGGATTCGTTCGCACCGCTGGAGCCAGTGGCCGATGGTTTCCGCAACTATGTGCGCAAGGGCTATGAAGAAGCCGTTGCGCGGCTGCTGATCGACAAGGCCCAGTTGCTGACGCTGAGCGCGCCTGAAATGACGGTGTTGCTGGGTGGGCTGCGCGTGCTGAACGCCAGCACGGGCCAGCCCGCCCACGGCGCCTTCACCAGCAAACCCGGCGTGCTGACCAACGACTTCTTCGTCAACCTGCTCGACATGGGCACGCAGTGGAAGAAGAACGAAAGCACTGGCGTGCTGGAAGGCACCGACCGCAAGACCGGCAAGCCGAAGTGGACCGGCACGGTGGCCGACCTGGTGTTCGGCTCCAATGCACAACTGCGCGCACTGGCGGAGTTCTATGCCAGCAGCGACAGCCAGGGCCAGTTCGTCAATGACTTCGTGGCCGCCTGGACCAAGGTGATGAACCTGGACCGCTACGACCTGGCCTGATCTTTCGGGCTCCTGCACAAGCCCGGCTTCGGTCGGGCTTTTTTGTGCGCGTGTGGGATTCGGTATCCTGCCGGGCATGGAGAAAACGCGATGAACAAAGACGCACAATTTGAAGCCGGCCTGGCTCAGCGCACTGCCGTGATGGGCGAGGCCTTCGTGGCCAAGGCCTTCAATGGCATGACGCCGTTTTCCGAGCCGCTGCAGGAGTACGTGACGCGCAACGCCTGGGGCACGGTATGGCAGCGCGAAGGCCTGGACCTGAAAACCCGCAGCCTCATTACCGTGGCCATGCTCACGGCCCTGGGCAAGCAGAACGAGCTGAAAGGCCATGTGCGCGGCGCACTGAACAACGGTGCAACCGTGGCCGAGATTCAGGAGGTGCTGCTGCACGCCACCGTGTACTGCGGTTTCCCGGCGGCAGTGGAGGCCTTTCGCAGCGCGGCGGAAGTGGTGGAGGCGGCCGGCAAGCCGGTGTGACGGATTTTTGGCGCATTTATGGCCTGTGGCCAGCGTAGAATATGGCTTTGTAGCTATTCTTTTGGTAGCGATTGGCTGCCTGCCACCAGCTTGTGGACCAGGTCGGCGGTGGTGGAGGCCTTGTAGGCTTTCATCAGCCGGGCGCGGTAGATCTCCACCGTGCGGTGGCTCAGCCCCAGGCTGCGGCCGATTTCCTTGGAGGTCTGGCCGTCGGTCAGCAGTGCGGCCACTTCGCGTTCGCGCGGTGTGAGGGCCGCGGTCACGGGTCGGCGTGCGCTCAGGTCTTCGAAGGTCCAGATGCCGGGACCCAGCGGCTGTTGCCGGTCGAAGGCGCGGCCGGTCACGTGGCACCAGAACGTTTCCCCCTTGAAGCGGCCGTCGAGGCGCTTCATGATGCGGTCGTCGGCATAATTGCCCCGGGCGTTCATGATGGGTGCGATGCGGGCGCCGGTGCGCTCGAACTCGTCGGCGCTGGGGTAGAGCACCTGGAACGACTGGCCCACCAGCTGCTCGGGTGCCGCGCCGAACATCTCGCACAAACGCTGGTTGCAGTCGACAATGGTGCGGTTGTCCGACAGCACCAGGCCCATCGGGTTGAGGTCGAACGCCAGCCTGTAATTGATACTGCCCATCTCCGCTACCCCGGATTCACCATTACGAAATACTACGTATGCCACTACGTAGTATCGTTGATGCTTCATTGTGAGGAGACCGATTCGTGAACAAGCTCTTTCCTTCGGCCGCGGCCGCGCTTCAGGGCGTGGTGCAGGATGGCCAGCTGATGGCCGTGGGCGGCTTTGGCCTGTGTGGCATTCCCGAGGCCCTGATCGATGCACTGCGTGACAGCGGTGTGAAGAACCTCACCGTGATTTCCAACAATGCGGGTGTCGATGGCTTTGGTCTCGGCAAGCTGCTGGAAACCCGGCAGATCAAGAAAATGATTTCCAGCTACGTGGGCGAGAACAAGGAGTTCGAACGCCAGTACCTGGCCGGTGAGCTGGAACTCGAATTCACCCCGCAGGGCACCCTGGCCGAGAAGCTGCGCGCCGGCGGCGCCGGCATTCCGGCCTTCTTCACCAAGACCGGTGTCGGCACCATCGTGGCCGAAGGCAAGGAGCTGCGGGAGTTCGACGGTGAAACCTACGTCATGGAGCGCTCGCTGGTGCCGGCGGTGTCGCTGGTGAAGGCCTTCCGGGCCGACAAATCGGGCAACCTGCAGTTCCGCCTGACTGCGCGCAATTTCAATCCTGCGGCGGCGATGGCCGGCAGGCTGTGCATCGCGGAGGTGGAGGAAATCGTGGAAACGGGCGACATCGCGCCGGACGAGGTCCACCTGCCGGGGATTTATGTGCACCGCATCGTGCACAACGCCCACCCCGAGAAACGCATCGAAAAACGTACCATCACAGAGAAAGCCGGAGCCTGATCATGCCGTGGACCCAAGACCAGATGGCCGCGCGTGCGGCACAGGAACTCGAAGACGGTTTCTACGTGAACCTCGGCATCGGCATTCCGACGCTGGTGGCCAACTTCACCGGCGACAAGGAAGTGTGGCTGCAGAGCGAAAACGGCATGCTGGGCATCGGCCCCTTCCCGACGGAAGACGCCGTGGATGCCGACCTGATCAACGCCGGCAAGCAGACGGTGACCACCATCAAGGGCTCGTCCATTTTCGGCAGCCATGACAGCTTTGCCATGATCCGTGGCGGCAAGATCAACCTCTCGATTCTGGGTGCGATGCAGGTCAGCGAGAAGGGCGACCTCGCCAACTGGATGATCCCCGGCAAAATGGTCAAGGGCATGGGTGGTGCCATGGACCTGGTTGCAGGCGTCAAGCGCGTCATCGTCTTGATGGAGCATGTCGCGAAGAAGAAGGACGGCACCGAGGACCTGAAGATCCTGCCCACTTGCACCCTGCCGCTGACTGGCGCGGGCGTGGTGGACCGCATCATCACCGATCTGGGCGTGCTTGATGTGACACCTGAAGGCCTGAAGGTCGTGGAACTGGCACCCGGCGTGACGCGCGAGGTGCTGCAATCGAAAACAGGCGTGAAGCTGGTCTGAGCCGCCAGCCCCGGCACTCCGCCGTCACACAACCCCGCGCTGGCCGGCAGGCCGCGCGGGGTTTTTTTATATCCCCACAGGCATCATGGCCGGGTATGCGCTGTGCGCGGGCGGCTCGCATGTTGGCACGGTTTACGCTTGCCGGCTAAGGCCCTCTAAATGAGGGCAATTGGGTGTGCTGTTTCAACCCCTTGAAAAATTCCGGAAGGCTTCCGGAATATGTCGTGTACCTGCCGTCTTCAATAGCGAAATTCGCATGGAAGAACCCTACACTAGGAGGCTGGCCGGAGCAGCGCAATTGCCCCGTATGAGTACTACTAAAGTATGAGCATAGCTCGAAAAATGCTAAATAAAACGCAAAGCGAAGGAATTCCCGTTGGCGCTGACTTGCCGGGGGCCAGCGTAGTTGCCGAGGCCGCCAGTCTGCTGAGGGGGCTTCTGTCGGAATGCCGTTTCCCCGAGTTCCTCGCCATTCCCCCGTTTGAGCGGATCGATGTGGGCCTGGCGCGTGCGGTCGCCAGGCAGGGTCTGCTGCTGGCCATCGACGTGGGACGGGACCCGTCGGCCTGGCCGGCGCTGTGGCAGGCATTGGAACAGCCGCTG
>DASWYJ010000332.1:0-2180 GCA_036405035.1 Burkholderiaceae bacterium | reverse complement strand
CGGGCTGCAAACGGAAACCAACCGTTTCGCGGCGGTGGGCGACGAGGCCTTTGCGCCGTTTTCCCGCACCCGGCAGCGCGCGCTGTTTGCCTTCGAGGAGCTGGCCACCGGCTGGGGCCGCCTGACCTTTGGCGCACGGGCCGAATCGGTCACGGTGGATTCATTGGGCAATCCCGATGTGCCGCGCTTCGCACCCGCCAGCCGCAGCTTCCGGCCCCGCAGCCTGGCGCTGGGCACGCTGGTGCGGCTGGCCCCCGGCTGGGAATTCACCGCCAACCTGGCATCGAGCCAGCGCGCCCCGCGCGACTACGAACTGTTTGCCGACGGCCCCCATGTGGCAACCGGCGCCTACGAGGTGGGCAACAGCGCGCTGGGCGTCGAAAAATCGGCCAATGTGGATGTGGGCGTGGCCTGGAAATCGGGCCCCAACCGCTTCGCGCTGAATGGCTTCGTCAACCGTTTCCGCAACTTCATCAGCCTGGAGGCCACCGGCAACACCCGCGCCGACGACGGCACGCTGAATCCGGCCGACCCCACCGATGCCGTGCCGGAGTTTGCCTACCGCGGCGTGCCGGCCCGGCTGGTGGGGCTGGAGGCCAATGGCAGTGTGCGCCTGCTGCAGGGCGCGCAGACGGTGGATCTGGAACTCAGCGCCGACGCGGTGCGTGCCACCAACCGCGACACCGGCCAGCCGCTGCCGCGCATCGCCCCGCTGCGTGCCGGTGCGGCACTGGTCTATGCCAGCGGCCCGTGGAGCGCACGCCTCGGCGCCACCCGCGCCGCCCGGCAGGACCGTGTGCCGGCCGGCGAGCTGCCGACCGATGGCTACACACTGGTGCAGGCTTCGTTGGGCTACCAGGTCAAGGCCGGCCCGGCGAACCTGCTGTGGTTTGCCCGGCTCGATAACGCGACCGACCGGCTGGCCTACAGCGCCAGCTCCATCCTGACGCAAACCGCGCCGGGCCGGGCACCGCTGCCGGGCCGGGGTGTGCAGCTGGGGCTGCGCGCATCCTTCTAGCAAGTTCCTGTGTTGCATTGCGACAAAGGGTAAACACGGTGTCCGGGTTACCGGGCACCGCGTTGTAGGAAAGGCTGCTTCAAGCGTTACAGCTATGAACAAATAACTGAATCTGCTTTAGAAACTGCCGCGTAAAGTGGTTCAGCGGTGGACGCAAATGGCTTGCTGTTTGTTCACGCTGCTGTTTTTAATCCAACTTCCAGATGGAGAGCACATGAGTTCCAAAATCGTTAAAGGCCTGGCTATCGCCTCCGCCGCTGCTGGCCTGTTTGCCATGTCCGCCGGTGTGACCACCGTTGCCGCCCAGGATGCCAAGGTGGCATGTGCCGGCGTGAACGCCTGCAAGGGCACCAGCGAGTGCAAGACCGCCAAGAGCGCCTGCAAGGGCCAGAATGCCTGCAAGGGCACCGGCGTGACCTCGATGACCAAGGCCGACTGCGACAAGGCTACCGCCGCCGCCAAGGCCAAGAAGTAATCCCTCTGCGGATCGCACGCTGCCCCTCCAGGCGACTGCAGGGGCAGTTTTTCTTTTAGACTCTTTTCATTGCGGCTGCCGCGTCTTTGCAGACGTTTTTCCATGAAGCCCTCGCACCCCGCCAAGGCGCTGCCTGGCTCTTCTGCCCAACCCGGTGCTCCGCTCGGTTTCGGGCTGGGCCTGCGCACCAACCACTACGACGAAATCCTGTCGGGCACCCCCCGCATCGACTGGTTCGAGGCGGTCTCGGAAAACTACCTGGTGCCCGGTGGCCGGCCGCTGCAGATGCTGGAGCGCATCCGCGCACGGTTTCCGGTGGTGCTGCACGGCGTGTCCATGTCCATCGGCAGCACCGACCCGCTCGACATGGCCTACCTGCGCCAACTCAAGGCACTGGCCGCCCGCGTGGAGCCCGCGTGGGTGTCCGACCACCTGTGCTGGACCGGCGTGGGCCGCCACAACCTGCACGACCTGATGCCCTTGCCCTACACCGCCGAAGCCGTGCGCCATGTGGCCACGCGGGTCGCCCAGGTGCAGGATTTCCTGGGCCGCCAGATCCTGCTGGAAAACGTGTCGAGCTACGTTACCTACCGCAGCTCCGAGATGGACGAGTGGCAGTTCATTGCCGCCATCGCGCAGGAGGCCGACTGCAAGATACTGCTCGACATCAACAACATCTACGTCAGC
>DASWYJ010000331.1:0-3920 GCA_036405035.1 Burkholderiaceae bacterium | reverse complement strand
CCGTGTACTGCGACCGCCGCACCTACGCGCATCCGGAGTTCCGGGCGGGGGTGCGCGACATGCTGTCGGTCGCGCCCGGCATGGCGGCCTGGGGGCTGATGACCGGCGTGGCCATGGTGCAGTCGGGCCTGAGCCTGGTGGAGGCGGTGGCGATGACGCTGCTGGTCTTTGCCGGCAGCTCGCAGCTGGCGGCCATGCCGCTGATCGCCACCGGCGCGCCGGTGCTGGTGATCATGGCCACCAGCTTCTGCGTGAACCTGCGTTTCGTGGTGTTCAGCGCCCACCTGCGGCCCTACATGATGCACCTGCCGCTGGCGCAGCGGCTGTTCAGCGGCTACCTCACCACCGACCTGAGCTATGTGCTGTTCACCCGGCGCTATCCGCATCCGTCGGATGACCCGGAGGTGCGCACGGCGCAGCAGGCCTACCTGTATGGCGGCAGTGCGCTGAACTGGGTGAGCTGGCAGTCGGCCAGCCTGCTGGGCATTGCGCTGGCCCATGCCATCCCCGTGGCCTGGGGGCTGGGATTTGCCGGCATCCTGTCACTGCTGGGCATTGCCTGCTCGCTGGCTTCCACCCGGCTGCGCGTGGTCTCGGCCGGCGTGGCCGGTGCGGCGGCGGTGGCGGCCTTCGCGCTGCCGTTCAAGCTCCACATCGTGGTGGCCATTGCGGCGGCAGTGGCGCTGTGCCTGGTGCTGGAGAAGCCCGCAGCACCGGCGCCGGAAGGACCGGCATGAACACCACCGATGCCTGGACGCTGGGCGTCATCGTGGGCCTGACCGTCGTCACGGTGCTCACGCGCTCGCTGTTCTTCCTTTCCAGCCGGCCCTGGCAACTGCCGGCCTGGGCGCAGCGCGGCCTGCAGTACGCGCCCATCGCCGCGCTGGCGGCGGTGATCGTGCCCGAGATCGTGATGACCGGCGGCCAGCTCGTGGCCGGCTGGCAGGATGCGCGGCTGTTCGGCGCCGTTGCCGGTGCGGCGTTTTTTTACCTCCGCAAGGGCGCCGGGCAGGCGGTGCTGGGGACCATCGTGGCGGGCATGGCGGTGTACCTGCCGCTCCATCTGGGGCTGGGTTGGTGAAGGCGCTGCCGTGGCGCGGGCCGGCGGGCTGAAGGCGTCCCCTACAATTTGGGCTCCCCCCAACCTGCCAGGGCAGTTGCTGCGCGCAACTGCCGTTTTCCATGAAATTCATCCGCTTTTCCGACCTCTGCGCCGATGGCCAGGCCCGTGGCAAACGTGTCTTCATCCGTGCCGACCTGAACGTGCCGCAGGACGATGCCGGCAACGTCACCGAAGACACCCGCATCCGCGCGTCCATTCCCTGCATCCAGATGGCGCTGGATGCCGGTGCCGCCGTCATGGTGACCTCGCACCTCGGCCGCCCGACCGAAGGCGAGTTCAAGCCCGAGGATTCGCTGGCGCCGGTGGCGGCGCGGCTGGCCGAACTGCTGGGCCGGCCGGTACCGCTGGTCGCCAAGTGGATCGACGGCGTCACCGTGAAGCCCGGCGAAGTGGTGCTGCTGGAGAACTGCCGCCTGAACAAGGGCGAGAAGAAGAACAACGAAGAGCTGGCCCGCAAGATGGCCGCGCTGTGCGACATCTTCGTGCACGACGCCTTTGGCACCGCGCACCGCGCCGAAGCCAGCACCTACGGCATCGCACAGTTTGCGCCGGTGGCCAGCGCCGGCCCGCTGCTGGCCGCCGAGATGGACGCCATCAGCAAGGCCCTGACCAGTCCCAAGCGCCCGCTGGTGGCCATCGTGGCGGGCTCCAAGGTCAGCACCAAGCTCACCATCCTGAAGAGCCTGGCTGCCAATGTGGACCAGCTCATCGTGGGCGGCGGCATTGCCAACACCTTCCTGCTGGCCGAGGGTTTTCCCATCGGCAAGAGCCTGGCCGAGCCCGACCTGGTGGACGAGGCCAAGGCCATCATTGCGATGATGCGCGAGCGCGGTGCCGACGTGCCGATCCCGGTCGACGTGGTGGTGGCCAACGAGTTCGCCGCCATGGCCCGCGCCAACAAGGTGCCGGCCACCGAGGTGCAATCGGATGACCTGATCCTGGACATTGGCCCCAAGACCGCAGCGCAGCTGGCCGGCATCATTGCCCACGCCGGCACGGTGGTGTGGAACGGCCCCATGGGCGTGTTCGAGTACGACCAGTTCGCCGGTGGCACCCGCACGCTGGCGGCAGCCATTGCGCATTCGCCGGCTTTCAGCATCGCCGGCGGCGGCGACACGCTGGCCGCCATTGCCAAGTACGGCATCGAGAAGGATATCGGCTACATCTCCACCGGCGGCGGCGCCTTCCTGGAAGTGCTGGAAGGCAAGACGCTGCCGGCCTTCGAGGTGCTGGACAAGCGCGCCGGCGGATAAACGCCATCCTCCCCTGCGGAGGGCTGTAGCGGGCGCGTGCGAAAATGGTTTTCCCCTCTGGAGACTGCCTGATGCCCCGCGCCACCAAAATCGTTGCCACCCTCGGCCCTGCTTCCAGCGACCCCGCGCTGCTGGAAAAGATGGTGCGGGCCGGCGTGAACGTGGTGCGGCTGAACTTCAGCCACGGCACTGCGCAGGACCACATCAACCGTGCCGCCATGGTGCGCGAAGTGGCGCAGCGCGCCGGCCGCGAGGTTGCCATCATGGCCGACCTGCAGGGCCCCAAGATCCGTGTGGGCAAGTTTGCCGAAGGCAAGGTGATGCTGCAGGCAGGTGCGCACTTCGTGCTCGATGCGTCGCGCACCATCCCCGGCGACATCCATGGCGTGGGGCTCGACTACAAGGAGCTGCCGCGCGACGTGAAGGCCGGCGATCTGCTGCTGCTGAATGACGGCCTGATCGTGCTCACGGTCGACGCAGTGCAGGGCGAGGCCGTGCACACCACGGTGAAGCTGGGCGGCGAGCTGTCCAACAACAAGGGCATCAACAAGCAGGGCGGCGGCCTGACCGCGCCCGCGCTCACCGCCAAGGATCTGGACGACATCAAGACCGCGATGGGTTTCCAGGCCGACTACGTGGCCGTGAGCTTCCCCAAGAACGCCGCCGACATGGACATGGCGCGCCAGCTCTGCAACGTGGCGGCGGCCGAATACGGCCACAAGCCGGGGCTGATCGCCAAGATCGAGCGCGCCGAGGCCATTCCGCTGCTGGAGGAAATCCTCAGGGCCAGCGACGGCATCATGGTTGCGCGTGGCGACCTGGCGGTGGAGGTGGGCAACGCGGTGGTGCCGGCGCTGCAGAAAAAAATGATCCGCCTGGCCCGCGACATGGACAAGGTGGCCATCACCGCCACGCAGATGATGGAGAGCATGATCACCAACCCGGTGCCCACCCGCGCCGAGGTGAGCGACGTGGCCAACGCCGTGCTCGACGGCACCGACGCGGTGATGCTCAGCGCCGAAACGGCGTCGGGCCGCTACCCGCTGGAAACCGTGGAGGAAATGGCCAAGATCTGCGCCGCCGCAGAAGAAGCCGAGGATGTGCGGCTCGACGCCGACTTCACCGACCGCACCTTTGTGCGCATCGACCAGTCCATCGCCATGGGTGCGCTGTTCACCGCCTACCACCTGGGCGCCAAGGCCATCGTGGCGCTGACCGACTCGGGCTCCACCGCGCTGTGGATGAGCCGGCACAACGTGCGCATGCCGATCTACGCCATGACGCCCAACCTGTCGACCCAGCGCCGCATGACGCTCTACCGCAACGTGCGGCCGCTGCTCATGGACAACAGCACCGACCGCGACTCCGCGCTGCTGGACGCCGAGGCGCACCTGAAGAAGCGCGGCATCGTGCAGACCGGTGATGTCTACGCCATCACCGTGGGCGAACCCATGGGCCAGCCCGGCGGCACCAACACGCTCAAGATCTGCCGCGCGGCTTAATCAAACCGAAGTGAAACGCCGGTCACGAACATCGTGTCGGCT
>DASWYJ010000330.1:0-5412 GCA_036405035.1 Burkholderiaceae bacterium | reverse complement strand
ACTTAATTGCACTTTTTTCCACTGTAGCAGGAAAAGCATAGCGTGCAAGAGGGCACACGACAATTTTTCGCAATGAAATCAATGACTTAGCCCGGAAAAGTCATCTTTGAGAAGGCAAATATCCTTTGAAATGAAGCACTTAGCGAAGCATGTGAATGTACCGAATCACCAATACAAAGACAAAGCCCCGCCCGGCAGCGGGTGCCGGGCGGGGCTCGTGAAGGGACAGGTCTACAGGATGTAGCGCGACAGGTCTTCGTCGGCGCTGAGTTCGCCCAGCCGGGAATCGACGTAGTGGCCGTCGATGGTGACCGTGGTTCCCGCCATCCGGGTGGCATCGAAACTCACGTCGTCGAGCAGGCGCTCCATCACGGTGGACAGGCGGCGGGCACCGATGTTTTCGGTCCGCTCGTTGACGTCGCAGGCGATGTGGGCCAAGCGGGTGATGCCGTCGGGCGTGAAAGTCAGCGTGACGCCTTCGGTGGCCAGCAGCGCCTGGTACTGCCGCACCAGCGACGCATGGGTCTGCGTCAGGATGGCCTCGAAATCGGCCACCGACAGCGGGCCCAGCTCGACCCGGATCGGGAAGCGTCCCTGCAGTTCCGGAATCAGGTCGCTCGGCTTGCTCAGGTGAAAGGCGCCGGACGCGATGAACAGGATGTGGTCGGTCTTGATCGGACCATACTTGGTGGACACCGTGGTGCCCTCGACCAGCGGCAGCAGGTCGCGCTGCACTCCCTGGCGGGAGACTTCGGCACCGCCACCATGGTCACCGCGCGAGGCCACCTTGTCGATCTCGTCGATGAAGACGATGCCGTTCTGTTCGGCGTTGTGGATGGCACGCGCGCGGATTTCTTCCTCATTCACCAGCTTGGCCGCCTCTTCATCGACCAGCAGCTTCTGCGCCTCGGCAATCCGCAGCTTGCGCAGCTTGCGCCGGCCCTGGCCCAGCTGGCTGAACAGGCCACGCAACTGCTCACCCATCTCCTCCATGCCTGCAGGTCCCATGACTTCGAGCTGGGGCTTGGTGTCGGCCACTTCGAGTTCGATTTCCTTGTCGTCCAGCAGGCCCTCGCGCAGCTTCTTGCGGAAGGTCTGGCGGGCCACACCGTCCTGGCTGGCCGCGCTGCCGTCGGCCAGCCGCGGCGGGGGAATCAGCGCGTCGAGAATGCGCTCCTCGGCCGCGTCTTCGGCCCGGGTCCGCACCTTGGCGCTTTCGGCCTCGCGGGTCTGCTTGACGGCCACGTCGGCCAGATCGCGGATGATGGCATCGACGTCCTTGCCGACATAGCCCACCTCGGTGAACTTGGTGGCCTCGACCTTGATGAAAGGGGCATCGGCGAGCCGGGCCAGCCGGCGCGCAATTTCGGTCTTGCCCACGCCGGTGGGCCCGATCATCAGGATGTTCTTGGGCGTGATCTCGGGACGCAGCTTGTCCTCGACCTGCTGGCGGCGCCAGCGGTTGCGCAGCGCAATCGCCACCGCACGCTTGGCCTGGTCCTGGCCAACAATGTGGCGGTCCAGTTCGGAAACGATTTCCTGCGGGGTCATGGTGGTCATGCAACCTCCGCGCTGCACATGCCGCGGCCGTGCGCCGCGGGATTCTTCGGATACATTTTTTCGCTCACTCCAGCACCTCGATGGTGTGGTTCATGTTGGTGTAGATGCACAGGCTGCCGGCGATTTCCAGCGATTTCTTGACGATCTCGGGCGCGGTCAGGTCGGTATTGTCCAGCAGGGCCTTCGCCGCAGCCTGGGCAAATCCGCCCCCGGAACCAATGGCCACGATGCCCTGTTCGGGCTCCAGCACATCGCCGTTGCCGGTGATGATCAGCGAGGCGTCCCGGTCGGCCACGGCCAGCATGGCTTCGAGGCGCCGCAGCACGCGGTCGGTGCGCCAGTCCTTGGTGAGTTCGATGGACGCGCGCACCAGATGGCCCTGGTGCTTTTCGAGTTTGGCCTCGAAGCGCTCGAACAGCGTGAAGGCATCGGCGGTGGCGCCGGCAAAGCCCGCCAGCACCTGGTCGCGGTAGAGCTTGCGCACCTTGCGGGCCGTCCCCTTGATGATGGTGTGGCCAAGCGTGACCTGGCCATCGCCGCCAATGGCGACCTGCCAGCCGGTGGGCGTCTTGCGGCGCACGCTGAGAATGGTGGTTCCGTGAAATTGATCCATCGGGGCCATATGGGGGCAAAAACAGCCACCGCAAGCCCCGCAGGCACCCTCAATCGCTGGTGCTCTCCACGCGGGCGTGGTCGGCAATGCCGATGACGCTGAAGAAGGGGGCGAGCATGCGGTGCACCCCCACCAGGCGCACCTCGCGTTGTGCCGTCCGGTGGGCCACCACCCAGTTCAGCAGCGCGCCAGCGGCGGCAAAATCCACCCGCACCAGCCGGCTGCAATCGATGACCATGGTGTCGGCGTCGCCCCAGCGGCTATCGAGCTGGAACAGCAGGGGCGGCGCATCCCCCAGCACCAGGCCCGCCAGCGCCACCCACACGGTGCTGCCGATGCGGCTGGCCTCCCCTTCGACGACCGTCGCGCTGGCCGAGTACAGCGTGCTGTCCCCCAGCAACGTCGAATCGGCATCCCGCTCGACGAGTCCGGTTGCGACACTGCCGCAGGCCGGGGCCGTGAAATGGCAGGCAACCGGCTCCCACGAGGGGGGCGACACTTCGTAGGTCACGCAGTAATCGAGGGCGGCCAGTTCAAATGCATCCGGTGCATGCGTCACGCGGCACACTTCCATGCGCAGCTGCCACCACACGGCATCCACACCGGCATCACCGGACGGCGTGGCCGCGCGCAGCGCATCGGTCAGCCGGTCGGCGGCCTGCCATTCGAGGTGCACGGGCCGGCTCCGCCAGTGCGCAAGCAATTCCAGCAGCGTGGCTGCGGCATCGGGGGCCATGGCGGTCAGCGCCGACCAGTCGAGCCGGATGGTTTCCCGTATCGCCGTCGCCGCAGCCAGGCGGCGCACCGCCCATGCATCGAGCAGCGCAGGCGCCGTCCAGTCGACAGGCTCGCCCGCCGCACTGGCATCGTTTTCCGCGCGCGCCAGCGGCGCACCGGCCGCCATGCGCCCCAGTTGATCGGGCAGCGACACCCATTGCGGCGCCGAGCGACCGAAGTGCTGGGCAAAATCCAGCGCCACGCGCTCGAATGCAGATTGCTGGCCGGTGGCACGGTACAGGTCAAACAGCGACAGCCAGGTTTCCTGGTGGCCATGGCGCGCCCCGCCGACCGCCAGCACCTCCTGCAGTGCGGCCTCGGCCCCGGCAT
Organism: Burkholderiaceae bacterium; assembly: GCA_036405035.1. Classification (GTDB taxonomy): domain Bacteria; phylum Pseudomonadota; class Gammaproteobacteria; order Burkholderiales; family Burkholderiaceae_C; genus PCRC01. The sequence continues at coordinate 2,132 of DASWYJ010000330.1, read as the reverse complement.
CATCGCCATTGGCGAACCGGATTGCCGCCTCTTCCAGTTCAGGGTCGTGCATCAGCTCGGCCACCTCGACCGCAAACAACTGCGATCCGCCAAAGGCCGTGGCACCGGCTGGCGCCACGGATTCCATGGGCAATACGGTGGTGGGGGCCTCGGTATCACCTGCGGTGAACAGCGGGGTCCCGGCGGCAGGGCCTGGCGGCGCGGCAGGCATGCGCGGCGACACGGAAGCTCCGGTGTCAGGCACTCCCGGGAGCGACGGCGAACCGGACGCCGGCGCCGTGTTGCCTCCCCCCTTGGTGTTCCACCACTGCATGGACATCTGCGCCTCGATCTCGTCGATCTTGCGCAGCGTCAGCGCGCGCTCGTCGGAGTTCGAGGAGAAGCTGCTCTGGAAAAAGGATTGCCGGCCACTGGCGGCCTGTGCCGCCGTACTGCTGCGCATGGCGCGCAGCGCGTCAAACTCGCGCCGGCGGACAAAATCGTTGCGCTTGCGGCGCACCGCCATCTCCTTCAGCGCTTCCCGGGTCAGTGCCGGATCAGCACCAGCGCCGGGTACATCGAGCTGGTCCCAGGGCGTGGCGGGATGGCGAACGAACTGGACCACCCTGGAAAACAGGCCGCCGCCGGTTGATTCGTCCCTGGCCATGGTGCGGGGCGGTCGGGCGGCGCGTTCCGGCTGCGGGCGGCTCAGTCGCCAAACATCTTCTGTTTGAGTTCGCGGCGCTGCTGGGCTTCGAGCGACAGGGTGGCGGTGGGGCGGGCCAGCAGGCGGCCAACGCCAATGGGCTCACCGGTTTCGTCGCAATAGCCGTAGTCGCCGGCGTCGATACGCACGATGGACTGCTCGATCTTCTTCAGCAGCTTGCGCTCCCGGTCGCGGGTGCGCAGTTCCAGCGCGTGCTCTTCCTCTAGAGTGGCGCGGTCGGCCGGATCGGGCACCACCACGGTTTCCTCGCGCAGGTGCTCGGTGGTTTCACCGGCATTGGCCAGGATGTCCTGCTTCAGGCGCACCAGCTTCAGGCGGAAGAACGCCATCTGCTTGTCGTTCATGTACTCACTGTCGGGCATGGCGAGCACTTCGGCGTCGGCCAGTTCCTCGGCAGACTTGGTCTTCCAGTTGTTGGCGAGCTTGGGGTCTTTCTTGACAGGAACCGGATGGGGCACGCTGGCGGGAGGCAGGGGAGCGAAGGCGGAAGGCATGGTGTAACTGGCTTTTGCGGCGGAAGAAGCCACCGCCGGCGCCGGGGCCGCAACGGTGGTGGTGGGGGCGCCGGACCGGCCTCCCCGGGAACTGGAAGGCGTCACGGCAACCGCGGGCCGCACCACAACGGGTGTGGTGGTGGGTGCGGGAGCTGCAGACACAGCGGGCGTAGGTTTCACGGTCGCTTTCTTGGCGGGAGGAACCGGAGAGGGCACAGCGGCCTTGACCGCTTTCGCAGGCACCGCCTTGGTTGCCACTGCCTTGCCGGCAGCCGGCTTGGCAGCGGGCGCAGCAGCAGCCTTGGCCTTGCTTATCGGCACGGCAGCGGCTTTTTTGAGCGGCGCCGGTGCCGCTTTTTTCTTTGCGGGCGCTGGCGCAGCCACCGGCCGGGCTGCTGCCTTGGCGGGTGGCTTGGCAGCCGGTGCGGCGGCTTTGGCCGCCTTGGCTGCCGGCTTCTTGGCGGCGGGGGCAGTTTTCTTGGCTGGGGCTTTCACTTCTGGTTTCCTCCCGGGGGCCGCCGCGGCGTACACGCCCGACCCGCCCTTTTCCGAATTGCCCGAAGTTATACCCTTTTCCGAACCGCTTGCCGGTTGTGCCGTGTCCGGTGTGTCTAGCTGTTTACCCTTGGTCGGCTCGCTGCGCACCAGCCCGAACATCTGCATCATGGCGACAAACATGGCGTGTCCCGGTGTGGCGGTGCGGGTCAGACCAGCGACTGCTCGAGCCCCTGCAGGAAGATGTCCTTCGGCAGATCGATGCCGATGAACACCATCTTGCTGGTGCGTTTTTCGCCTGTTGCCCACTGCGGCCCCAGGTCGCTGCCCATCAGCTGGTGCACGCCCTGGAAGATCACCTTGCGGTCGGTGCCCTTCATGTTGAGCACGCCCTTGTAGCGCAGCATGCGCGGGCCGTAGATGTTGACGATGGCGCC